>CAYWOV010000155.1:0-6614 GCA_964459965.1 uncultured Planctomycetaceae bacterium
TCGCTGATGAGCAGGTTGCCGCCAATCGGCTGACTGCTGCGAGCGCCGATCGCATCGATCTCCCGTAGCAGAGCTTCTGGGTTGATCACAACACCCGTGGCGATGACCGAAACAACGCGGGGATGCAGGACGCCGGCCGGTAGCTGCGAAAGTTTGTAAGTCTGCCCGTTGAAGACCACCGTATGACCGGCGTTGTTTCCGCCCTGGTAGCGAACAACGACGTCGTGTTCGTCGGTGAGAAGGTCGACGATCTTTCCTTTGGCCTCGTCGCCCCATTGCAGGCCGACAACCGACGTGGCGGACACGTTCAAATGACTCCCGAATGATGCCAAATTCTGTTCTTAACGCCGCCCAAAACGACCCCGGCCAAGTGACGAATGGGACCTCGACAGGTGGTCGCTTCAGCTTGAACTCACGGCCAGTCTATACGATCCCTCGGCCGATCGGGAGCACGTCTTGGCGTGCTTGCGAACGGGCCGACGTCATTGCGGCGAGATGAATCGTGCTAATTAATCATCGGATTTATACAACGCTCGCTATCGAGCGGACGTATAATAGGGCTAGAGAATACAGGAAAGCTAGGCGAACATATCGGGCTTAGCTAATGAATCAACGAATTGAGCCGATCCCATGGCGACGATCGCCAAAAAGCGGGTATTGTTGGTCGACGACGACCTTGATCTGCTCGAAAGCGTGCGGACCGCGCTGACGATCCACGGTTACGAGGTCCTGACCGCCCGCGACGGCGCAGAAGCTTTGGCGCGGGTCGAGCGTGACCGGCCCGACTTGATGGTGCTCGACCTGGTCATGCCCCGACGCAGCGGATTGACCGTGCTCGACCGCATGCACCGCACGGCCATGCGATCAACACCCATCATCATGATGACGGGCACCGACGAGCAACGACATCGGGACGCCGCGCGGCTGCGGGGTGTGACCGTCTTCCTCTCCAAGCCGTTCGCAATCGAACAGCTTCTGCTGGAAGTGGACACGATCCTCAACGCCTGATCGTTCGACCGCCCGGCGCTGAGCGCCCTATTGGTTGACCGGCTTCCGTCGGCGAGCCCGCTCGTATCGGATCAAACAACCGTTGGCGATGGTTTCGCCGGGCTGTGGCTGCTCTCCCTTGAGCGAGGCTTTAACGGCCGGCTCGACGAACGGCCGTTTAACTTTCGTAAATTCGATGTTGTCGTCGAAAGCGCCCATGTAGGCGATCTTGCGGTCCTTGTCGAGCACGAAGAATTCCGGCGTGAAGACAGCTCCGTAGGCCTTCGCGATTTTCTGCGTCTGGTCGAACAGGTAGGGGTAAGGAAACCGCTTCGACTCGGCCCGTTCCTTCATTTTGGGAAGCCGGTCTTCCTCCACAGTGTTCACATTAATGGCCACGACCGCCGTCGGCTTGTCGGGTCCGGCAAAGGACTTGGCGAAAGCAATGATCCGGTCTTCATAGTCACTGGCAATTGGGCAACTATTGCAGGTAAAGACGACAACCACAATCTGTTTATCCTTCAGATCGGCGAGCGAATGCTTTCTACCGTCGACGCCTGGCAAATCCGTCCAGGCCGGTGCCGGATCGCCCAGATTGAGCACGTTATTGAATTTTCCGGCCTGCACCGGGCGGGCGGCCAAAACCATGAGCACGGTCAGAAACAGGACGAACCCGCGAGTCATGAGTTGAGTTCTCTTTCTCTTCGTCTCCGGTTTCAGTCGACCGCGGCGCGTCACGAATGACCGAGTCAACGATAGTCAACCGAGCTGCGCGACGTCAAACCGTTCGTCGTCGTGACGTCGTTGCGCGCGAAGCTTTGAGTGGCCGTTCTTTCACTGAGCGCTCTACCGCGCCTTCGTGCTGGTTCGCGCGGTGGCGAGAGTGGCTGGGCGCCTTGCCGATCGAAAGACGGCTCGAACCGGGCCGTTTGGCTACACTGCACGCGGCTTGTGCGAGTGTGACTTTGAATTCTAGGACCCTGATACCGCCATCAGTCAGCCCTCGCGGAGATTGGCCGCTTCGTGTTCATGAATCCACAGGGGTTGGAGCCCCACGATCATTCCGATTCCTTCAAACCGACTGCCTTGGCAATAGTCAACGATCTTTTCGGCAACGGAGGGCCTGCACCAGACCTCCACACAAATTCGATTCGGAGCGGAGAAGCTATTCGGCCATCCGGCCTCGGCGACGGTTCCCTCCCCGTATGCGGGCCACGCCGTATACCCAGATGCTCCAAGTGTATCGAGTTCTTTTAAGACGCGGTCTTTGAGAATGCTGTCGCAAATAATGCGAACCGCCCGAACCTCAATGAGCTGACCCTTCATTTGTGAGTCCCTTTCGTTCGTTCAACGGAAAGACGAAATCCGGGGGCGATCTGAGTTCCCCATTCAAAGCATCGCGCTTATCGCAAAAGACATCGAGGCATCGAAAGCCTTAGACTAACGCCTCCCGCCGTTCCAATCTCGCTGGCAACTCCTTCTCCTTGGAGGAGCCAGGGTCTTGCCGGCCGACAATGTTCGTCGAAGAGGGTGCCAGACCAGAGGTTGCGCCTTGTTCAGGTACCCGATTCGCGATTCGAGGTCTTTTCTCGCCAGTTTCCCGTCCAAGAGGGCTGGAATGGCCCGATCTGAATGGTAGAGTAGATGTTGCGCAAGTGCGCGGAACGGAGTCGGTGCCTCCCCCAAGCAAGGACTCGCTGGCGTTGTCGCAAGCTGTTGCCGGATCCAACCGAGAAACTCGTCTCCGCGGCCGTAAGGACGAAGAAACGTGCGTAAGTTCCGTCTGTCGTGTCTGCTCGCCGTATTATTTTTGATGCCGGCGGCGAAAAGTGACGCTGCAGATGTGGGCCAATCCGGTTTCGTCCCGCTCTATAACGGCAAGGACCTTCAAGGCTGGGAGGATCAAAACGGGTCCATCAGCGCTTGGAAGGCCAATGGGCCAATTCTGAGCTGCATCAAACCCGGAGGTGGCTGGCTCCGGACAACGAAGTTGTATAGCGATTTCGTGTTGCGGGTTGATTACCGCATTCCTCCGGAAGGAAACAGCGGCGTCGGCCTGCGATTTCCGCCCAAGGGCGACCCGGCTCATGAGGGAATGGAAATCCAAATCCTGGACGACGAGGCCAACGTTTACAAGAAAATGCACTTGGTCCCCGCGCAGCACACCGGCGGCATTTACTATCAGGCGCCGGCCAAGCAGGGCGCGGCGAAACCCGCCAACGAATGGAACAGCTACGAAATCACCTGCCTGGGCCCGCACGTGAAGGTCGTGTTGAATGGCCAAGTGGTCAACGATGCGAATGTCGACGAATACACGAAGGGCGCGGGGGGCCATAAAGCCCTGTCCGAGCGGCCGAAGATTGGGTACGTCGGACTGCAAAGTCACGAGACACACGTTGACTTCCGCAACATAGAATTGAAGGATTTGACGACGCTGTCACCGTCAGGCTTGAGGTACGTCGACTTGGTCCCTGGAATGGGCGAAACCGTTCCGCCCGGAGCGACCGTTGAAGGCCAATTCACCGGTTATCTGGTCGACGGGACAAAGTTTGAAGAAAGCCGCAACGGTTCACCGCCGATGAAGATCCCGCTAACGGGCCTGATTCCCGGCTTGAGGGAAGGAATTGCCGGCATGAAAGTGGGAGGTCGACGAAAGCTGATTATTCCGCCCGATCTCGGCTTCGGTGCCAAGGGCCGACCAGGCAAGATCCCTCCGGACTCGATCCTGGTCTTCGACATCGAAGTCACGAAGTTATTGAACAAATGAGAATACAAGGTAGACGTGGGATATGACGGTTAACATCCTTGCCTGTCCATCGTGCAAGTCGCTGGTTTTGCCCGACACGGCCCAGTGCCCGAACTGCCATTTCGTCTTCGATGAGAAGCGCGCCTCCTCGGAATTTGCGCCGACGCAGCGCGTCGAGCCGGCGGAAGAAGAGGTTCCCTGCCCCGGCTGTAACGAGCTCGTGCGGAAAGGGCTCGTTCGCTGCTGGAACTGCGGCACATTCATGCAGCAGGACATTGCCGAGAGCTACCGGCGCATGCAGATTTCGCCTCCGAAGGTGATTTACAGCGAGGTCAACCAGACTGCCACGGATGCCGGTGCTTTTTCCGGAAATGTGACCGACTCCGGCCGATTGATCGAGGATCAGGCCGTCGTTGGTCGTTCGGACGATGACGAAGCCGATTTTGAAGTGGACGGCGGAACGCTCGAAGATCCCGACGAGGAGGACTTCGACCTGGGAGCGGCCGATGCGCCGTCGGCGCAAAACGAGATCGTGCAATCCGCCCCGACCTTCGCTCTAAAGGCGGAACCGGATGAGACGTCCGCAAAACCGGGCGCGGCGACCAAACCCGGCAAGGACGGCGAAGGCGACGCGAAGGCCTCTAAGCCGGATCCGAAGTCCAACTTCTCCAACGAATTTGATAAGGGATTCGGGGCCGACGAGCAAGGCACCGGCGGAGATGTGCTGTTGCGCGTCGCGCTTGCCGAAGAGGCCGAGACGGGCGGTCGTCGCCGAGGTCAAAAACTATCGGAAGGCAAAGTCCGGACTGGTTTTCGAATTTACTGCCCCAATGGGCACTGCATCGAAGTGCAGGAACGCCACCGCGGGCAGACCGGCCGCTGCCCACGTTGCCGCGAGTTGTACCATGTTCCCGCCGGTTCATGGGATGAGGAGAAAGCCACGGAGGAGGATAAGGCGCAAAAGGCGGCAGCCATCGCGGCCGCGGTGAATGCCCAGGGAGACGCGAACAAACCTGTCGAGATCTCGGCTGGGGAATACACGCGATGGATGTTGGAAAGCCACTTCCACGCGATCGACCTCGCCAAGCTCAAGCTCAAGCCGGGCAGCCTGCTCAAAGACTTTCAGGAAGGTGACGTTGGATTCGCACCCGATGGAATGCTCGTCGTCCTCCTAGCGAAAAAGGGCGGACTTTTCGGAGGCGACAAGAAGAAATTGTCCACGCGCGATGCGGTTCTCGATCATCTGAGCAAAGGAAAAGCCCGCGAAGAAATCCCGGCCGCCGGCCAGCACTTCTTCGCCGCGGCCGACATGTCTCAGCTTCGCATCGTTCAACCGATCGTCTCAACCGAACATTCGATGTTCGCCGGCGTGCCTGTCTTCGGAGACGGTCAGATTGCAGTCCGTTTGCCAAGGAAGGATGAGAAGACCAACCCACAGTTTCTTTCGTTCACGCTCTCGCAGTTCCGGCGGTTTTCGAAGATCCTGGAGGAGTTCTACGGCATCAAGGCCTTCGGATCGGAAAGCGGAGTTCCGCTGGAAGATGTCTTCACCGAGCGGCACTGCCATTTCAGCGACCAGGTGCTCCGCGTCCTCGAGAATCTCGACTACTACAAAGACGACCCGGGCTTCAAGCTTCAGGTCATCGGCTACAAGTGTGCCGGCTGCGGACTCGTGGTCAGCGAAGAATCGCGGATCAAAGAGAAGATCGGCGATAAGGACGGCAAGAAAATCGCCAAGGCAAAATGCCCCAAGTGCCAAAAGCCGTTTGGTAACCTGCCGCTGCAGTCGATCGACGTTCCCGCCGCAAGCAATTAGTGGCGGACCTCATTTGACGCGCTGCAATAAAAGAAAAACGGCCGAGGAGAATTCCTCGGCCGCTCTGTTGTCGAGCCAGATCTGAGGGGACAACGTCCGGCCTCGCGGGCGCACTCAATCCGGAGCGACCGGGCATCCGCTCCGCCGGACTCTTGCGATTCACTTGGTCAATCAACGGTCGTAATTCACATCCACGACTCCGTGTCTGGACGTAATGTTGACCGCGTACCTGCCGTAATCGTAGCGCACTTTAGCCCCGTCGTGTTTGCAGGTGATCCTCGGACTTCCGCAGGGCGGAACGCAAATCTCAACCAACACACATTTCGGCGGCCCGCATGAACATCGGTCATGCCTGTCGCACGGGTCGCGGACGGCCACGCACATCGGCACCGCACAAGGCGCAATGTGGTGCCGGTCTCTGTACTTCACACACCGGAACAGTGCCGGCGCCGGGGCCAAAGGCAGGGGCGGACCTCCAGCCGCCATTTGTCCCGGGGGTGCCGCCTCCGGCAGCGGCAAGGCAGTGGGGGGCACGGGGCTTGGCACGGGCTCCATGGGCCCAGGCGGTACCGCGTTCAGTGCCGGTGCCGGAGGCGGGCTTCCATCATCCGCGACGGCCAACGGTTGCCGTCCGGTCGTCAGAACGATTTTCGGCGTCGGGCCGTCCTTCGTTCTGACGCGGTCGAGCCGCCGTTCCACAGCCTCCAGGTCTGCCGTCAGGACCAGGAAGCCGGCGATGATGACCATCCCCATCATTTGCTTCATCGTGAATTGCTCCTTGCGTGTCACGTGTCGGTCCGCCGGGCGACTGCTTTAGTAAAAAGCGGCCGGTCGACTCTTGCAGGACGTGTCGAATCCTTGCGACGCCTCAACCCGCGTCGCAGTGGCAGCGCAAAGATACACCCGCGTCAAGAGGGCGCCGGCGTTTCTTGCTCGATCGACGAAAAAACCGCCGGCAAACAAGAGGGCCGCGTCGCCAGCGAAAAATGGGAAGACCTTTCACCTGCCAGCCCGCGGCCGCAGAGAGGCTGCGGGCCCTTATCTCACTGCAATCCGAACATTCAA
>CAYWOV010000156.1:0-6602 GCA_964459965.1 uncultured Planctomycetaceae bacterium
ATGATTTTCAAAAACTCGTCGTGGGCCGCTTTCGCGAACCGTTTTTGGTCGAACGGCGTCGATCCAGTCAGCAGCTCGTACAAGAGCACGCCGAGCGAATAGATGTCGCTCCGCGTGTCGATGTCGAGGCCGCTCATCTCGGCCTGTTCGGGGCTCATGTACAGTGGCGTGCCGATGATCTGCGCGACGCGCGTGTAAATCGTTTGGTCGGTGAGCGACTGATTCAGAGCCTTTGCGACGCCGAAATCGATCACCTTGACGACAGGATGGCCGTCGTGCAGCGTGACCATCACGTTCGACGGCTTGATATCTCGGTGAATAATCCCTTTTTGATGGGCATGCTGCACCGCCTGGCAGACCGAGACAAACAAATCGAGCCGCTCGCGCGTCGTGAGCCGGTACTGGTCGCAGTAGTCGGTGATCGGTACGCCTCGAACGAACTCCATCACGAAGTAGGGCCGACCCGAGTCGGTCGCCCCTGCATCGAACACACGCGCAATGTTTGGATGGTCCATGAGGGCCAAAGCTTGGCGCTCGGCCTCAAATCGGGCGATGACTTCCCGAGTGTCCATTCCCGGTTTGATGACCTTGAGCGCGACCTTTCGTCGGACGGGCTTCTGCTGCTCGGCGACGAAGACCAGGCCGAAGCCACCCTGCCCGATCTGTTCCATCAGCTTGTAGGGCCCGATCGTCATCCCGGGCCGCTCTGCGACGGCCTCGCCGATGACGGTTGCGGCCGGCACTTCGGGACGCTGTTCTTCGGTTTCTTCGGGCTTGTTCATAGTCAGCGATCTGTTGCCGTTCGCATCTGATGTGACGGTCACTTGTTAATTCGGAGGTTGCCCACCTTACCGCTGTCGGATCGACGAATCAACGTGTTTTCTCTCGTCACGATGCGAGCTCGCGACACCGGCGCGGCCGCAGGGACCGACACAATCGCCCTCCTCATGCAGTTAGATTTCTACTGGTCGATTTCTTCCGGACGGTCAGTCGAGGCTTTTTATGGCTACGCGCAACTTGGCAAATCGATCGCGACGGTGGGCATGATTGGCAGCATGGCCCTGTAGTACTTCGCGGTGTTTCAATCGTGATCAAAAGGCGTGCGGAGTTGGCGGGGATTAATTTGGCAGGGCCCGGATCGATCCTGCGACGTAGCTGCTGCTGCGAGCACTTCGGCGAAGCGATGGAAGCCTGATGTAACCCGCGACGGGGCCGCTGCATCCTGGATGGGAAGCACTCAGGTGGCAGAGGCTTCCCAAGTCCAAAAGTGAGTGGATCGAGGTGATCTTGTCTACGGCTGGAGCGACAGAATCGTATTATAATGTATTGCTGATAAACGATTTAGGAAGATATAACGAAATCTGGACGAGTCGTTGAGTGATCAGGCGTCTTCTAGGTCGAGTGTACACTAACCGGGCTCGACGCGTCAATATCAGATCAACAAAAATCCAGCCTTTTTTGAAAAGTTGTGCTGCCCTTGCCTCTATAAAACCGCTTTAAGCCGGTACGCATCTCTTGGGAGTTTTTTGGGGTCGTCAGGTTCTTTTTAAGTACCCCAAAAAAGCCAAATAATTGTACAGAAACTGACCAGTTGGTCCGCCCCGAGGCGATCAACCGAGCGCTTGCAGAAGCGGTTCCAGGTGAGCCGCATAGCGCTGCCAACGGCCCACCGAACTCGTGTAAATCGGCTGCCGCACTTGGACCCGGCTGACGGTCTGGACCAATCGCTGGTTCTCGTGGAACTTGAGGCACTGCTCCTCCCACTCAAGGCCACAAAAGGCGATGAGCCGGCGGCTCGCGGATTCCAAATCGGCCACGACTTCCTCGTAGTCCACCTCCAACAGGGGCAAGGGCAAGACATCTCGCCAATGGGCCATCAAACGCTCGTAGTCCCGATAGCATCGGCCCAAGTCGTCCAGGTCCCAGGTAAAACTTAGGCCTTTGAAGTACTGGAAAAAGCACGATAAACACACGTCCCGAGGGTCACGCCGACAGTGAATCACCCGGGCCCGCGGAAACAGCACGGCCAGGAATCCGAGATGGAAGAGATTATCAAGCATCTTGTCCGTGACCCGCGTGGCTGTGCCGCCCCGGCGGGTCAGCTGTTGAAGATGGGCTTCCCCGAGTTCGCGGGCCGTGTCCGCATTCAGGCCGGCCAGGCAGTCGGGATACGCATCGGCAGTTCCGATTTTCGCGGGCAGATCGGCCACAAGCCGGGACACGTCTTTGATCTCGCCTGCTCCGTGGACTTGAGAATGCTGGGAAAGGATCTGCTCCACCAAAGTGCTTCCAGACCGGGGCATGCCGACAATGAAGACGGGCACTTCAGTCGTCAGCCCAAAGCCGTGGGTTTGCTGAAAGAACTCCGGAGAAAAAAAGGAGGTGAGCCGGTCGATCCCCCGCGACTGCGCTGCCGCGTCGAATGCGGTGCCGTTTCGTTGCAAGAGGGAACGCCGCGCGGCGTTGCCCTGTCTGAAATGGTAGAAGGCTTCGTCTGTCGCGCCGCTCCGATCAAGCAGGTAACCCAGAATGAAGTGGAGCTGGCTGGCGATGTCGAGGGAAAGTTGCGGGTCCTTTAGCCGGGCCTTGATCTGTTCGACGCCGGGTTCGGCCGAAGAATAGAAGCCGTTAGCCGCCAGGTGGAGAAGCGGCCGGACGTACGCGGGATCGTTGCGGAGCGCCTCACGCAAATGCGTTTGGGCTTGCCGCGTATCGCCCAGATCCAGGTAGGTTTCGGCCAGGATGTCATGCGCGCGAGGGTTATGAGGCTGAATTCGCAGGGCCTGCTGATACGCCTCGACCGCCGCGGCGACTTGCAGTCGTTCTCGAAGTGCACCTCCCAGGTTGACATAGGCTGCGACGTAATCCGGTTGGAACTGCACGGCTTGCTCGAAGTGCTCGACAGCCTCGTCCACTTTGCCCAGCTTGAGCAGAAGATTGCCCCAGTTATTGTGAGCCTGGGCGAAACTCGGCCGAAGGCGGAGGGCCTCCTGGTAATGAATCGCGGCCTGTTCCGGGCGCCCCATGGCCGCGAGGACATTGCCCAGGTTGTAATGGCCATCGGCGTATTGGGGCTGCCGGGATAAACAGTTGCGTAAGCAATTCGCCGCATCCTGCAAACGCCCCTGTTGCTGAAGCGCGTTTGCGAGATTCAGGTAGGCCGGCCCCAGGATCGGGTGCAGGCGGATGGCCTGCCGATAGTGCCGGATGGCTTCGTCCAGTTGTCCGAAATGGAGATGCGTGTTCCCAAGTGAAAAATGGGCGGCCGCGAATTCGGGACGCAAGCGAAGGGATTGGCGGAAATGATCTCCGGCCTCATCCTGCAGCCCGAGGGACTGGCACGCGAGGCCCAGGTGAAACATGAGTTCTGCGTCATTCGGTCGGAGCGGCAACGCGCGTCGATAGTAAGCCAGTGCTTCGTCCAGACGGTTCTGCTGACCGCAAACCACTCCCAGCAGGAAGAGGACTTCGCCGTGAGCCGGATCGGTTTCAAGGATCTGCCCGTATAGGGATGCGGCTTGATCGAGCTCTCCGGCCTGGTGAAGCTGCCGAGCTTGAACCAATGCTTCCGCGATTTTGCCCATGTTCAGTATTTGGCCGTCTCGAAAATAATCACCCGTCCACAGCCTACATACAGGTATTGTAGCGGGCGTTGAGGGGCAAGAGCTGAGTCACTCGTGAGCCCGGAACCGTTATGGCCCGGCGAATTCGACTCGATCGACTCCAATGCCCGGAAGCAGAGGATGGCGTTGAATCGACGCCCCGAAAGCTTCCGTCTTCAAGATCGGGCCAGGACGTCGCGTTCGTCCGTCCGCACCCGTCCGAGCGGAACAGGGCCCGTAGAAACACAGATCGCAATAGTGGGATCGTAACGCGCTTGCGATCACGCTGCGAATAATCGGAAAAAAGCGTCCAGGAAGGTGGAAAATTTGATTCCAGGCTCCAGGTTTTGAGCTACGACAAGAGAAGGGGCCGTTTCGCGTTCTCGTCGACGCCTTGGACGCCAGCAGCGAAGTCAACGCCTCCTATACGGCAATCGCGTCGAGTCTTGGTGCGTGGAGCATGCTTGCCGGCTCCTACACGATTGACGGCACGCGCTGGCTTGGATTCTTAGAGTCAGGGTGTTGGAGAACGGGACGATGGACTGGGCCGCAATTCGCGACGATGCGTTAGGGGGGCTCACGTTGTCGTTGATGCCTCCGAAGGTCCAGCTCCCGGCACTGCCGTACGCGGTCACGCTCTTCGTTCAGCGATCGCGAGACGAGTCGGTCTCGTTGCAGGAACTGGCGAAGATTCTGGAGACGGACGCGGGCTTGACGATTCAACTGCTCAAGTATGTGAATTCGTCGTTCTTCGCGGTCAAAAACAAGATCGTCAACGTCCTTCAAGCGCTCGCATTTTTGGGATGCCACAACAGCCGTCGGTTTGTGATCGTGACCGGAATGGAGGCGGCCATCCGGGCTCACAATTCAAAGCTCATCAATCAGAACGCGTTCTGGAGCACGAACCTTCAGAAGGCGATTTTTGCGCGTGAAATCGCTTTGCTGCTGGAGACCGATCCCGAGATCGCGTTCCTCGGCGCACTGCTGCAGGATTACCTGCTTCCTGTGCTGACGAACGACTTGTACGACGACTATCTCGAGTTCGTGCAGTCGCAAGACTCGTCGACAATCAAGCTGAGTGAATTCGAGCAGGCCCGTTTCGGCTGGGACCACGAATTGGTCGGCGCTTGCATGGCTCACGGCTGGAAACTGCCGGACGAGCTCGTGTGCTGCATTGGTTACCATCACCGCGGATTACAGATCCTGACCGATCCGAGGCTGGGCCGGTCACCGGTTGCAGCGACCGCGTTGTCGGCCCTGCTTCCCGACGAGTTCTGCCCGGACCTCCACGGCTTAGCGCTTTTGGCGACACTCGAACGCGACTGGCCGGCCTTCAATCTCGAGCGATTGGCTGAGTCGGTCGACGGACAGTACCTGGAGATGAGCCTCGGAATCCAGAACGCTTTTCCTCTCCTGCCACGTTGCCAGAGCCTGGGAAACGAACCTTCCGCCGGTTCCGATGCGACCCTCGCAGCCGCCGCAAGCACGTGACACGCACGAACGTCAACACTCGATTGAGCTGTCAGTGCGGGCACAGCTTTCATCACTGTCCGGACCGGGCGAACGCGAGTCCCGGATCGTTTGGCGGCCCGCCCACCATTTGGAAGGTAAAGCGGCTCGATCCGTCGGGATTGACCTTCGCGACCATGGTGCCGCCGTTGTCGTAGTCCAAGACGAGCGTGTTGCCCGCCAGTTCGTATTTGCCTGCGAAGGCCTGCGATTTGTTCGCTTGCGAAAACTTCCACGCAAAGCGGCCATCGTTGCCGAGAGACAGGTTGATGGTGCCGTCGGCCGGGCTCGGTGCGATCCAACTGCCAAGCAGGTCCGAGCGTGCGATGGCCGGCCCGCCAGCATTTGGTGCGACGGGGCTTGCCGCGGGCGTTTCGACAGTTGACTCCGGGGCGTCGGAAGTGTTGAGCAGCGACAACATTTGTCGGGAGACGTTGTCGTTGGGCACGAGTTGGACAACGCGCTCATACTGTTCGAGCGCCGCGTCCGGGTGCCCGGCCGTCATGTATTGGTAGGCGAGGACGAAGTGTCCATCGGGCGCGTTCGGGTTCTGGCGGACGAACGTCTCGAGCGCGTGAAGTTGGCCCTCGTAAACTTCTTCGCTGGGATAGAGGCCGATCATTGTGGTCCAATCCCAGCCCGGACCCACGGAGAGCACGGCGTAGAGTGCCGCGGCCGACTCTTTGTAGCGGCGGATGGCGAAAAGCGTCAGTGCACGAAACTCGTGGAGCACGGCGTCGCCGGGCGTTTGGGCCAGTGCCGCATCAACCCGGTCGAGGGCCTGAGCGTAGTTGCCCCGGTAAAAGGCGTTGCGAGCCTGGTCGCCGGCGGCCAGTGCCGCCTGCTCAATGGGTCCGTTCTCGTCCGGGGGTGTTGCGGTCGTCTGAATCGGCTGCAAGTAGTTCAAAACGGGGTATTGGATGACGGTTGTCGTCGGAACGTAATAGGGATTGGCGTAGACGAAATATCCCGTGTTGTAGAAGAGCGAGCCCGTCATCCACGCGGTCAATCCGATTGCACCCGACGTGACGCCCCAAGCGCGCCAGGGGTTGGCGTACCAATACGCGCTGCCGTGACTCCAGTGGCCGTGCCAGGAGCCGTGGTACCAACCGTGGTGGACACTTTGCCAATGCCCGTGCCAGTAATCGTTGTGGCCGCCACCGGGACGGTTGACGTATCCCGGTCGATTGCCGTATCCCGGACGGTCTCCGCCCCCTGGTCTATTTCCTGGACGGTCACCGTTGCCCGGTCGGTTGACTGGTCGATCGCCATTCCCTGGACGGTTCCCTGGCCGATCTCCATTTCCGGGCCGGTCACCACTGCCGGGTCGGTTGCCCGGACGATCACCATTGCCCGGCCGATTACCAGGTCGGTCTCCATCGCCCGGACGGTTTCCGGGCCGATCACCGTTGCCCGGACGGTTCCCTGGCCGATCACCGTTCCCCGGTCGATTGTCGCCCGGTTTGCCGGGCCGATTTCCGTTATCTGGGC
>CAYWOV010000157.1:0-1994 GCA_964459965.1 uncultured Planctomycetaceae bacterium
GTCTTTGACGAACGGCCGCAAGCCCCGCGCGGCGCGAGCCGCGTTCACCTCGGCCAGCGCGTCCGACCCGGCCCGCAACGGCGCGGACAGGCAGGCGCATGCGACAGCGACAGCGGCGAAACTAATCCAACGATCCATCACACAAACTCCGTAAAGATGCGGCCCGCGGCTCTCGAGATTCTTTGAGGGGCTTATTCTGAAGAAGGTCAATACAGCGGGCAAGCCGTCGCATGTTCACTGGCGCACATCGAGGCGCCTATCATTTGAACAGCGACTCTGCTCGTTCCAACGTCGAACGTTTCGCTCTCGCGTCTTGAATGCCCCATCGGGCCGGGTCACAATGCATGGTGCCATGCGCATCGAGTCAGATCCGTCTTGTCCGGGCATTTTGGCTTAATGGACTCTCCGACCCCACAGACGAACGAACCACCGGGCAGCCCGTCCATTCCGTTCGATTCGACGCAAGATCCGCTAGGCGAAATGGTCACGATTTCGCCGCTGGCGGACGGGGAAACGCCCCCCGCGGCGGCTGCCGAGCCGCCCCGCCGCATCGGGCGATATACGATGGAACGGCTGCTGGGCTCGGGCGGCTTTGCCACCGTTTACCTGGCCTACGACGACGATTTGCTGCGACGCGTCGCCATCAAGATTCCGCTGCCGCACCGGCTAATCGATGCGGATGAATATCTGAACGAGGCCCGCATTTTGGCGAGCCTCGATCATCCGGCCATCGTGCCGGTGTTCGACGTCGGCCGCACCGACGACGGTCTGTGTTATGTGGTCTCCAAGTTCATCGAAGGGACCGATCTGCGACGGCGGATTCAGCAGCATCCGCTGCCGCTCGTCGAGTCGGCCGAAATCGTGGCGGCGGTCGCCGAAGCCCTGCACTATGCGCACACCAAGGGCCTCGTCCATCGCGACATCAAGCCCGAGAACATTCTGATCGACGATCACAAGCGGACCTACGTGGCCGACTTCGGCATCGCGCTCAAGGACGAGGACTTCGGCAAAGGCTCGGACGATGAACTCATCGGCACGCCGGCCTACATGAGCCCGGAACAGGCCCGCGGCGAGGGGCATCTCGTCGACGGCCGTTCGGACGTGTTCAGCCTGGGCGTCGTTTTGTACGAGCTGTTGACCGGACTCAATCCGTTCCGCGCGCCGAATTGGTCCGGTTCGGTGTTTCAGATCACGAACGTCGAGGCCAAGCCTCCGCGGCAGATTAACGACGCGATTCCGAAGGAACTCGAGCGAATCTGTCTCAAGGCGCTCTCCAAGCGGGCCACGGATCGCTTCACCACGGCCAAAGACCTGGCCGACGATCTGCGGCACTATCTCGGCGACCTCACGCCCGAGCCGAAGACGATCCACGCAGCGGTGTCTGGGATGGAGAGGGTTGCCACGCCGGCACCGGTCGCGACAACTCTGTCGTCCGGCAGCCGCACGGTCAAGATCGTGCCCAAAGGGTTGCGGTCGTTCGATGCCGACGACGCCGATTTTTTCCTGGAACTCTTGCCGGGTCCGCGCGACCGGGACGGACTCCCCGAGAGCATTCACTTCTGGAAGAAGCGGATCGAGGAGACCGATGCCGAAGAGACGTTTCGTATCGGTTTGATTTATGGCCCGTCTGGCTGCGGCAAGTCGTCGCTGGTCAAGGCCGGACTCTTGCCGCGATTGGCCCGGCACGTCTTGACCGTACCGATCGAGGCGACGGCCGACGAGACGGAATCCCGCCTGCTGCACGGCTTGCGCAAGCGCTGCCCAGCGTTGCCGCAGGACCTCGATCTCAAAGAGACGATGGCGGCCCTCCGTCGCGGACAAGGCGCTCTGCCCGAAACGAAAGTGGTGATCGTGCTCGATCAGTTCGAGCAGTGGCTGCACGCCAAGGGGAGCCAGGATAATTCCGAGCTGGTTCAAGCCCTGCGCCAATGCGACGGGGGCCGCTTGCAGTGCGTGGTGATGGTCCGCGACGACTTCTGGATGGCGGTCACCCG
>CAYWOV010000157.1:2094-6575 GCA_964459965.1 uncultured Planctomycetaceae bacterium
ATGATGAAAGGCCGCACCTGGACGCCGGCCGCCCTGAAGGAGGTCGGCGGGACCGAAGGCATCGGCGGCACGTTCCTCGAAGAGACGTTCAGCTCGACCACCGCCCCGCCCGAGCATCGCTACCACCAGAAGGCCGCGCGGGCCGTGCTCAAAGCCCTGTTGCCCGAGTCGGGCAGCGACATCAAGGGAAATATGCGCTCGAGCCAGGTTCTAATGGAGGCCTCGGGCTATCAGGGTCGGCCCCGCGACTTCGAGGATCTGATCGGCATCCTGGACGGCAAAGTGCGGCTCATCACGCCGACCGACCCCGAGGGAGCGCCCGACGACGAAGCGAACACTCCGGGCGGAACTCGCGGTTCCGCGATGTCTCCCCTGCCCTCGCGGTATTACCAGCTCACGCACGATTACCTGGTACCATCGCTCCGCGACTGGCTGACGCGGAAGCAAAAGGAGACGCGGCGCGGCCGGGCCGAATTGCGCTTGGCCGAACGGGCGGCCGTGTGGAACGCGATGCCGCAGCGGCGGCACTTACCGTCTCCCATTGAATACGTCGCGATCCGCCTGCTGACCGACAAGAAGAAATGGACCGAGCCGCAGCAAAAAATGATACGCAGGGCCAGCTGGGAATACGGCCGCCGTTTGGCCCTGATCGCCGTTGCCCTCTCGGCGATCTGTTACCAGATGGTCGAACACGAACGGCTCACGCGCGAACGGGAGCAGGAGAAATCGGCCGACGCGCTCGTGCAGTCGCTGCTGGCCGCCAATACGGCCGACGTCGGCAGTCTGCTGCCTGAACTCGACAAGTACCGGCAGTGGACGATTCCCCTGTTGACCAAGGCGGTCGAAAACAAAGAGAGCACGCGCAAGCAGAAACTGCACGCCAGTCTCGCGCTGCTCAAGGACGATCCGTCGCAGGTCGACTTCGTGGCCCAGCGGTTGCTCGACGCGCCAGCCGAAGATCTGCCGTTGATGATCTCCCTCTTGCAACCGCACAAGGCGCAGTTGGAGCCGGGGTTGTGGCAGACCGTCAAGACGGGCACGAGCGGCGCGCGCTTGCGGGCCGCGGCGGCGCTGGCTGGGTTCGATCCGCAAAGCGCCCAGTGGACGGAATACGCGCCCGACGTGGCGGTCGGCCTGGTTTCGGTTCCGCAGAGCGAATCCAAGCTGTGGATCGGCCTCTTGCAGCCCGTCGGCGCTCAGCTTGTGCAACCCCTGCAGGCCAGCTATCGGGATCGCCATTCCAAGCGGGTGTCCGAGCGCACGCTCGCGGCCGCGGCGTTGGGCGACTATTTGAAAGACCAGCCCAAGTCGCTCGTGCAGCTGATTTTGCTCGCCGACACCAATCAGGAGTTTTCGCCCCTCCTCGAAGCCCTGCGGCCGCGGCTCAGCGCGACCGTCGGCGATTTCCGCGCGGTGATCAACCAATCACCGCCTCCGACGACGTTGGCCGGAACCGGCGATTGGTTCTGGAAAGGACAAGCCAACGCGGCCGTCTGCCTGATGGGATTGAATGAGGCCGATGCGGTCTGGCCCTTGCTCAAGCACTCGCGAAACGAGTCATTGCGGAGCTTTCTCATCGACCGGTTGGCTCGGCTCGGGGCCGATTATCGGATTTTGGGTCACCGGCTGGACGGCGAAACCGAGCCCTCGATTCGTCAGGCCGTGATTCTCGCATTGGGCGAGTACGATGCTCGCAAGTTCTCCAGCGTCGACCGGCGCGAACTCGTGGCGAAATTCACCTCGCTTTATCGAGACGATCCGGATGCCGGCGTTCACTCGGCGGCCGGCTGGGCCTTGAAGCGGTACGGAATGGAGCAAGCTCTCGGCAAGCTCGACGCCGAGCTGCGGTCGAAAGGGGCCGACGGCAAGGCCGGGTCCCGGCAGTGGTTCACCAATTCGAAAGGTCTCACCTTCCTCGTCGTCGACGGTCCTGTCGAATTCACGACCACGACCTCCGCAAAAAGTTTTGTCGGGTTTCCTGAAAAAAAAGTCAGGATCGGATATCGGTTCGCCCTCGCGACGACCGAAGTCACCACAGAGCAACTGGAAGAGTACGAGAACCGCCCGAAGTCCTTCAAGATTCCCGCCGGGACCGAATTCAACAATTGGACTGAGTCGCTCGTCACCAAATATGCCGCGCCCGAGCCGAACTGCCCGGCTATCCACGTTTCGTGGTATCGGGCCGCCGCGTACTGCAACTGGCTCAGCAAACAAGAAGGCATCCCCAAAAATCAGTGGTGCTACGAAGCGAATGAAAGGCACAGCTTCGGCGACGGGATGAAGATTCCGGCCGACTTTCTCCGCCGCACCGGATATCGGCTGCCCACTCAACTGGAATGGGAATATGCGCTCCGCGCGAACACCCACACGGCCTACCCATTCGGCGATCCGGATGAGTTATTGGATCGCTACGTGTGGTACGCGGCCAACTCGAATCGCCGCGCCTGGCCCGTGGCCCTGTTGAAGCCGAACACGTTCGGCATGTTCGACATGCTCGGTAACGCGACCGAGTGGTGCCAGGACCGGGCCGAGTGGCAGACAAAACAATCGCCGCCGGGCCAAATTGACGTCATCAGGGATGATCAAATCCGCACACAACAAGGCGGCTCATTCATGGACGTGATCCTGTCCACGCGCTACGCGGCTCCGAAAACCGTGGGATTTCAGGAAGGCTTCCGCCCGGCCCGCACGCTTCCCTGAAGGGCCGAGCCCTCGATTCCACGTCAAACCGCCGGGATAATCACCGCGCGTTCGAAAAACCCCGCCTTAACGGAGCTGCCACTCGTCAAAGCTTCGTGCCTCGCCATTCTTCGTGATCGCACGCTGGGCGAGCTGAAACGTACGTCAATTAAATATGGGCCCGTCTTCTTTGGCTCCCAAAGGTGAACCCAAATTCCATAGGAGGAAATTGACGTGCGTGCCTTGCAGAAAAGAACCGGCTCATATTTGGCTTCTCGGGCGCCTTTCCCGAAGAACCGAAAACGAATCTTGAGCTTATCGTTGCGGCTGGGATCTCCCCAGGTGATGCCGACCACTCGGTAAACCAGTTTGCTTCCCAGCCGCCACTGCTCCACGCGCACGGGAAGGAGCGACGGACCAATGTTGGCCGAAACGTAGTCTCGTGCCAGCTTCGGTCCGACTTCGTGAAACGTGCTGATCGACGGATCCTGGTGCGTTTCTTGACCGGTGCGACCGGAGAACTCGAGCATCTGCAAAGTCGCCGGCTGGTTGTTGTCGACCAGCTTGATTTTGTTAATCCATTTGACCTCGGTACATCCGAACCAGTCGGGAACGACCAGACGGACCGGCGCGCCCTGATCCTTGGGCAGCGGCTGGCCGTTCATGCGCGTCGCCAGGAAGGCACCGGCCTTTTCGAGCTGCTCCCGGGTGAAGACCCAACTGCACGTCGGCATCGAATGCTCGTGATAGGGCGGCCCCGTGTCCGGCATCGTGGAATCGTCGTCGAACCCGTTGATCAAAACGGATGTCGCCTTTTTCGTGGGCTCGGCGAGGTCCAACACCTTGCCGATTGAAACTCCGTCCCAATTCGCGACGCTCAGCAGGCCGAATTTGAGACTCCGGTGATTTCCCGAACACTCGAGGAGGACCGGCCCCTTGGGTTCGACCGCGGAATCGAGCTTCGCGAGCGGCAAGTCCTGCGGCTTTTGCACTTCGCCGCTGAGTTTGATCTTCCAATCTGCGGGCGCGTTCAGCATGTCGGGATATTCGGTGCGAATATAGAAGTCTTTCGCCGGCGTCACCCGAGTTGCCGGCATCAACAACGAGGCCGTGTCGATGATCCGTCGTGCGTTGTGACCGTGTTCGTTCGTGCGTCCCGGCACGAGCGGCGACTCCGGCCCTTCGACTTCGAACGGCACATAGCCCAAGAGCTGCCCGCCGGCGCACGGGTCCGGAAAATCAGTGTCGAGCAGCTTGCCCGACGCCAGGCCCAACGGCTCATCCGACGCAATGAGCTTGCCGCCGCCGCTCGAACCCGGCGATTCATCCTCCGCGAGCCACCACCACACGCCGGCGGCCGCGGCGCCCGTGGCAAGGACCGACGAGGCTAAGAACGTTCTGCGAGTAATTCCCCGACGTGTCATAAGGCAACTTTTCGGTCCAAAAATTGGCCGACGGCTCTTGGGTCGCGGCTGACTCCGGTGCGAGCCCCAGCACGAGGCGGTGCGCACCACTGTTGTTTTCCATCGAAGCCCGCTGTCATAACGGGTGCGATTGGGGTTGATGGGATTGATTGGTGTGCAATCTCAGCACGCGACGGCACCCTCGCGCCGTGGAGGTGCAATCCTTAACTGGTCTTGCCCAAGGTCGACCGCGTTTGATACTGCGCGTCAAGTTCACGAATGATCGCCGCGGCCTTAGCGGAATCGGTTTCTGCGACCAGAATTCGTGGCGCGGCCCACCAGGGCGTGGGCATCTGAAGCGCCGCGACCGACTCGTCTGTGATTTGCACGGGAATTCCG
>CAYWOV010000158.1:0-6562 GCA_964459965.1 uncultured Planctomycetaceae bacterium
GTCCATCACTCCCAACAGCGACGTGATGTTGTGCGGCAACTTCGTTCCGCAGCCAAAGCCGGTCGGATCGGTGTAGGAAAAGTAGTACTCCAGATTAATGCCGGCGCAGACCGGGGTGACGGCCTCCAGGATTTGAGTTAATAAGCGATGCTCGGCGTCATCCTGGGTCGGATCGTAGGATGCGAGGAACGCGCGACGGTCGAGAAACAGCCCCGTCGTTCGCCGCCGCCGTCCCACGATGCAAATTGCATTCGTCGCGTGTCCGCATTCCGAGCGGACTTGAGAAAGGTCCGCCGCGCGCCCTTCCACGTGGCGCAGCGCCGCTTCAGGAGAGAGCGATAACTCAGCGGACGCAAAGCGGCGGCACCGCTCATGGGCGTTGCGTTGGCGCGCCTCGTCGAGCGCCGCTTTTGCCGCTTCAAAGTCGTCGTGATGGGACGACGGCAGGTGGTGCAGGTCGAAGTACGTCACGCTGTCGTCGCACGTATTGTGCCACGCTCCCACAAAGACCGTTTCCCTGGGAATCGTCAAGCCCCTATCAGCCAGCCGTTCGCGCACGCGCGGATCGCCCAGCAGGCCGGCAAATGCTCGGGCGTTCGGTCCTCCGCGTCCGCCGCCGCAGGCCCCACAGTCGTAGGCGGACGCATGAGGATTATTAAGGCTCGAGGAACCATGTCCCAACACGATCACCAACCGGGCGAAGCGGGCCGTCAATCCGATCTCCCGCAGCACCTTCTCCGTGATGTCGACCATCTCGTCGAGGCTGTAGCCCAAGTGACCGGCCTCGGGGCCGGGCCCTTCTTCCGTCCGTTCGATCAGCAATCGCGTGAAGAGGGGCGGCTCGACGAAACGACCGAAAATCCGGCGAAGGCGAGACGTGCTTCGAGGAAAGAGAACACGCGCCAAGAGAGGAATCGACATGAGCGCACCGAGAATTGCCGTGAGCGCTCCGGCCAGCACGGAGATGCTGCCGCTATGCAGCCGGTGCGTGGCTCTTCCCAACGCGCGACGTGTCCCGGTCCGTCGTCGATGCGTTTCTTCAAACGAGTAAACGACCTCTTCTCGCACGTAGTGCCGGGGCTTGACCGCCACCGGACAGAGCGGAACATCGTGCAGATCGAATACGCCCCGGTAAAACATGGCCACGCCGAAAAAACCGGCCGTTCCAAATGTCTCGCATTCCGGAACGACCTCTTCCAGGTGCCGCCGAAGCGATTCCTCGCGCTCGTCCAGGCAACAGACCACTTGGAACTTTGGCCTGGCCGTCGGCCCGGTTGCGATGCGGGAGTGCGCGATCACTGCGTCCAACACCTGGTTGCGGAATCTTCGCTCGAACGCCAGGTGATAAATGCGTCGCCGCTCGAGGCTGGAGAAGGCTTCCACTTCTTCCACCAGCCTTGACCAGACACTGGTGGAAAGTTGGAAGAGATCGGCGGGGCTCCATCCAAGATTCTGGGCCAATTGAAAGACTAAGAAGGCTCGGGGATCGACCTTGATTTCCGAGGAGACCGCTCCCCTTTTTTGCGGCAGCGACTGCAGGGCATCCAGATCGACCGATCCTTCCAGAGAATCGTCGGCAACCTGCCGCAGCGCCAATCGCTCGAGTAGGAGCCGCACCGCCACGTATTCGCAAAGCGTTCCAACCGGTGCCGGGCGTGCGGCCCACTCCGCATTGGTTTCCAGTTGCCAGATCATTCCGGCCCAGCCGCGCAGTGCCAGCAGTGTTTGTGAGAGAAATTCCGCCATTTCGGCTTGAGCGATCCCTAGCAGGCGCAGCGATTCGTCGATAACTTCCAGCGGCCCCAATCCCAGCTCATCAATTCGCTTTAACTCGCCCGGCAGCCGCCGCAGCCAGTGGGCGACCGGACGACTGTCGCGATAAAGAGACGAGAAGGCCCGAAAGAACCCTTGGTCTCGCCCTGGCAGCGACCAGTCCGCGACTCCCTGGTCGAGAAATGCGGCACAAAAGCGGATCAGCACTTCATTGACCAGCCGGTCGGTGTCGTTTCCAGTCGCGCGCAGCAGAAAATCCCGAGGACGGACGGACGGCGCCTGGACGGTGGCTTGCGGTTTCACGCCGCGCACCACGTGACGGCACATCAACCACAGCAAATGGAGCGTGAACGACTCCCAAGTGGCCTCGCTCCACTGTTCGATCTTCGAATCGCCGAAGTGGTCGAAGAGATCGGCGATGATCGACCTGAGTGGGGGTGGCACTTCGACCCTCTTATCGCGTAGATCGCGCATCACCCATCGACGAGTCTGATCGACCATTTCGTTGCGGATGCTGGCCGGCGTTTCGCTGGAAAATCGCTGTAACGCCTCCCCTTCCGAAATCAGCCATAAAAGCTCCGCGTCCGATCCGAGATGGAGCGGATACTGCAGCATGGCCAGCCGCAGGTGATACCGCGTCGCCAGAAAGCTGACCAGCCGATCGGCCTCGTCGCCGAGATCGTCGATCAAGACGGCCGACAAATCATCCGGACGAATGCGTCCACGCGCCAGCTTCGCCCGGTAACGATCCTCAGGCAGGTAGGGTTGGCAGCCATAGATCGTCCCCCCTTCTCGAACGGCCTCATCGAACGGCAGGTCTTCAAAGGCGTGCAGCGTGTTGTGATGGACGAAAACTTGAATCGGCGCCTGCGAGGGAAGCAGATGCGCCGCGTCTTCGATTGCTTTTGCCAACCAGCCGAGCCGATCCCCATCATTCTCAAGCGTCGCCGAAGAAGAGGCGCGCGTGGCCAGATCGCTCACAGGGAAACCTTAAGGCATCAAGTCCCGACGCGGCTTTTCTCGCCGCAACCTCCCAAAGTTTCTATCAGGTCTGGATGTAATCTCATATGCCAATCTGGGCAAACAAGGCGATCCACGGCAGTTATTCAGCAAGGCGATTCGTCACCGGTCGTTTTAAGAAATTCACGCAACAACATCGTGGCGTAAACGCCGCTGGGCAGGGAAAACCAAAAACGGAGGCCTTCCGCCTCGCTCTCGATGCGAAGTTCCTCCGGCCAGATGACCACGGGCCGACGGGTGCCGCTCGTCAGTTTGGGGAATCTCACGAAGTCTTCGGCAGCCACACCCCAATCAGAGAGAACGCGTGCCTCCCGCGTGGCCGGCTCGAACTGCGGCGCGGTCATGCGGGGGCCGAAGATCGGGCCGGTGAGGATCGTTTCCCGACTCTCGAAGCGGCGTTGCTCGACATTCGTATCGGTCACCACAAACTGTCCGCCGGTTGCGGCGACCTGCATCACGTCGCCCGCCAAAACCGTGCTGAAAAGGCTGTCACGCAGCCGCTCGGCCAAGACGTCGTTGAAGAGGGCCGACTGCACGGACGACAACGACATTCGCAGCAAGAACCGACGCCGCACGGGAGCAATCGAGTCGGGTCGCGTTGCGCCGCGAAGCAGGTCGAGACCCATCTTCAACGTTTCTCCCTCGCGGCCGAAACGCTGCTCGCCGTAATAATTGGGGAAACCGAGACGGCCGATCGTTTCGGCGACGGCCGTGCAGCGGGCCTTGGCCTCCGCATCCACTTCGCGAACGAGCAGCGAAAACCGATTGCCGCGCAGATGTCCCGTGCGGAGCTTGTTGCGATGGCGCGCGATGCGCAGGACACGAATGCGCTCGGTCTCAACCCGTCCGATGCTCGGTTCACAGGTCGCCGGCACCGAGACAAATTGTCGCGTTATCGCATGTCGATCCTTCAGTCCGGCCATGCCGACATCTCGCGTCGAGATGCGCAATGCTCGCGCGATGTGATGCGACAATTCGTCGGCCGCGACATCGGTCTTTTCGATCCAGAGAAAAAGATGCTCGCCTTCACCGCATGGTTCGTAGGCCGGAATTTCCTCAACAACGAAATCTTCCGGGCGGTCTTTAAGACGACCGCCGATGCCGGGCCGTTCGGCGGTCAAGAAGGGAAGCGGTGTCTCGCGCGGCATGGTCGAAGTGTCACGCCTACGCCCATTCTTGCCAAGGGCCGGTGATTCGGACGAGTGTTTAACAAGGGTCTATTGCATCGCGGGCTGCTGCGAGAATGGCGGCAGACTTAAGGCCATTCGCTGAGATCTGGAAGCGGCGGGTCGTCGGACCCGTGACGGCGATCTCGATCCGCAAATGGTCAGTCGGAAGCACAGTGGCGACGCGGTCGGCCCACTCGATCAGGCAGATGCCCGGCGATTGCAAGATCTCGTCGATGCCCAGATCGAGAAACTCCTCAACATTTCGCAAGCGGTACGTATCGCAATGGTAGACGGGAAGTGCCGCTTCGTATTCCTGAATCAGCACGAACGTCGGACTGTTGACCAGCCGCCGGTCGGCCCCGAGCGCCACGGCGATCGATTGCACGAGACGCGTTTTACCCGCGCCGAGCGTCCCCACAAGTGCGACCAGTCCGCCACCCGCCAACGATTTGCCCAGGGCCGTGCCGAGAGCTTCCGTATCCCGTTCGTCGCGCGCGGTGAATTCCCACATGGCGGCTGACGTCCGGACGCCTTCGCTTACACGGCCTTTGTCACACGGCTTTCGTCACACCGGGAACGGCGATCGGGTAACTGCCGTCCGGCAGCGGCATGACGCGAGGCTCCGCGTCAAAGGCGAACCGTTCCGGCATTAGGTCGATCTGCGAGTTGAGCGCCGAATCCCAGTCAACTTCCTTGCCGGAATACGTCGCCATGCGACCCATGATGGCCGTCATCGTACTGGACGCACCGTTTTCGACTTCGTTGTAGGGACGGTTGGCGCGAATGGCAGCGAACAAGTCATCATGTTCGACTTGATACGGTTGGGAATGATGCCCCCTGTACCGCCAATCGTCGCTTCCCGATTTAATGGAATACCCGCTGACATTCGCCGTCCCCTTCGTCCCGATGGCGTGTTCAGTGACGCTGCTCCAGGTGTTCGGCTGGTGACGGCACTGACTGAACGCCCGACTCCCGTCGGGGTATTCATATTCCACTACGTGATGGTCGAAGATTTCGCCGTAGCGCTTGTCGGTGAGCACCTGGCGTCCGCCGATTCCCCAGCAACGCACGGGATGGTCGCCCTTGACCCAGTTCGCGACGTCCAGATTGTGGATGTGCTGCTCGACGATGTGGTCACCACACAGCCATGTGTAGTAGTACCAGTTGCGCATCTGGTACTCCATCTCGCTTTTGACCTGAGAATGGGTCTTGCGCGGCTCCCAGACGCCGTGGTCGTTCCAATACACGCGCATCGCCAGGATGTCGCCGATCGCGCCCGACTTGAGGCGGTCGACGGTTTCGAGATACTCGGCCTGGTGGTGTCGCTGCAGGCCGACGCCGATTTTCAAATTCTTCTCTTTGGCGTGCTCATTGGCGGCCAATACGCGGCGGACGCCCGGGCCGTCCACGCCGAGTGGTTTCTCAGTGAAGATGTTCTTGCCCGCCTTAACGGCGGCCTCGAAATGAATCGGTCGGAACCCCGGAGGAGTCGCCAGAATGACCAGGTCAATCGGACTGGCCAAAAGCTTTTCGTAGGCATCAAAGCCGTGGAATTGGTGCTCTGGCTCGACAGCCACTCGCTCGGGCTGCGACTCGAATTGCCGCTTGAGGTTCCTCAGGCTGCTTTGGAGCTGATCTTCAAACGCGTCAGCCATGGCGACAAGTTGAACGTTGCCCTTCGTCGAAAGCGCCTGGTGTGCCGCCCCGGATCCACGTCCGCCACAACCCACAAGGCCGATGCGAATCTTGTCGCTTCCGCCGGCGAAAGCCCGTGGCGAAAGCGCCAATCCCCCTAAGAGGCCGGTGCCGATGGCGGCGGCGGTCGAAGTCTTCATGAAGTCACGGCGCGAGGTGCGTTCATTCAGATTCGCAGTCATGGAAAAACCTTCGTCTGGGCTCGGAGGGCGAACTGCCAGTTTGCCCTCCGACGTCCGTGCTTAAATTGCAAAGAGCAAGCTGGCAGCTCGCCCTACGGTGATGCACTACTCTTTTATCAGGTCGTTCGGCAATGGTTCCAGGTTGAGGCGGTCGCGCTCCGCCTGATCGGGCACGCGCAACGGCCGCACGACGCGAAAACCGACATGCTTGGCATCGGTGAAATACCAGATGCTTTGCGGTATTTGCGGGTCCTGAATTTTCCATTCGGGAATCGAGAACTCGCGGGCCGCGCTGCGTGCACGTTCGGGATCTTCATCCCACGAGCCGCCGCGGACGACTCGGCCGTAGACCTTCGTCGGCCGGGCCAGTGGCTCCAGCACGGGCTGCTTTTCCTTGGCCAGCTCGGCATAGACGTTGGGCTGATACTGATCGAGAACCCACTCGGCCACGTTGCCGTGCATGTCGTAAAGCCCCCAGGGATTGGGCTTTTTGAGGCCGACCTTGTGGTATTTCTCGTTCGAGTTTTTTTCGATCCAGGCATAATCGCCGAGTTTTAACGGATCGTCGCCAAACGAATATGCGGAAGTCGTTCCGGCGCGGCAGGCGTATTCCCATTCGGCCTCCGTCGGCAAACGATAAAAGTGTCCCGTTTTCGCGCTCAGCCATTTGCAGTACATCTTGGCGGCCAATTGCGTCATGCAGATCGCGGGAAAGCCGTCGTG
>CAYWOV010000159.1:0-6547 GCA_964459965.1 uncultured Planctomycetaceae bacterium
CTGCTTCACGGCCCGGATTTCGGTCTGCAACTCGCCCTTCATCTTTTGAGCCTGAGCGAGCTGCGGGAGGATCGTCACCACGCTGCGCGGATGATTCGGGTGGTTTTCGGCATAGCGCATGTCACGGTCGGGATTAAGCAGCTCGCGGGCCAGTTCGCGCGGGTCGTTCGCCATGATCGCTGCCATGGTCAGATCGTCATTTGTCCGCCACTTCTCCGACTCGAGGATCGCGCCGAGCGAAACCCAGGCGTTGAGGCGATCGTCGGGGTCGGTTTGGCGTGTGAGGGCGCGGGGATCGAGACCGGGCACGATGTAGACGTCGCTTCCATGCCGCAGGGCGAGAAACGCCTCCATATGCCGAAAGAGTTCGGCCACCTTGCCGTTGATCGCCCGGTCGTCGGCCGTGTCGCCGACGCTGTCGGGAGACTTGTTAGGAGACCGTTGAAGTGCGTCGAGGCGCTTTTCAAAATCCTTCGACCAGTACACCGGTCGGCCCGTCTCATTCGACTGTTTCCAGTCCAGTATCTGTCCGAGGGCTACGAACGTGCCTTCGACCGGGAGCTGAATTTTTTCGGTGTTCAATATTTTTCGCAGCGGCCTGTATTCGCAGCGCAAGATGGGCCGGTCGATCCATTCCTCGGGACGCGTGATCCAGCCGTAAAGAAGCTCGGGTGCCGTGTAAGTGACCGGCGTCTTTGCGTCCGGGTCGGTCCATTTGGAGCGACCCGTGACCAGATTGACCAACTCGTCTGCCAGCGTGTCGAGGGGCTTGATCCGGCCGTCGTTTTGCACCGGAAGTCGCTGCCATTCGGACCAATCGAAATTCGCATGCGCGGTCGCGGGCTTGGACGGAGTCGCGCTTGCCGACTTGCCGTCGGCGTTCTCAGCGGCGGCAACGGGCGCAACCGGGACAAGATAGCAACAAAAGAGAGCCGCAAGAGCAACGGCCGATCGGATCATGTCACGGCTCCTTTGGCAGGCCGCTTAAAGAAGTAGGCCCGCATGTAGAACATCAAAAAGATTCCGAAGACGATCAGCCCCGAGCCGAGATACTTGACCGGCCGGCCCGGATCATAATTCACCCGAAACACCGAGCCCAACTCAGTGCCCCTCGCTTTGTCGGGCGCGAGGTAGTTCTCCTGGAAGAACCGCAGTTGGCGTCCGGCGGGATCAGGATAGTCGAGCGGCCGGTTCATCGTGATCACAAAGTCCGCCAGCGCGTCTTTGCTCTCGGCCAGTTTGTCCTGCTCGGCTTCGGTTTTTCCCTGAAGCAAGGCCAGATAGTCGTCTGTGCGCTTGCGGATCGTCTGATCGAGTTCGTCGCGAATTGTCTGTTTTTGAGCGGCGTCGCGTGCGGCGCCAACTTTTTCACGCAGCCGGACAACTTCGGGATCGTTGCGCACGTCCACTTGGATCACGCGGCTCGTGTAATTCGCGGCGGTCTTGGTGCCGGGGTCGACTTCCAGGTCAAAGTTCACAAGCTTGAGCGCGAAGCCGACTTCCGTTTGCTTGACGTTATACGAGCACTTGATCGGTCGGTCGCCGCCGACGTTCGTCTCATGAACCTGCCGCCGCCGCGCACTCTCCCACGGCTCGGGAAGATTCTGCTTGAGCCAGAAGGTATCGCGCGATGTGCCGCCCGTCTCGCGATCGGTCGAAGTGACGCAGAGATTCACGCACTTTGATTCGCCGCGGTCTGCCTTATCAAAGGGCTGCTTGAGCACGACTTCAGTGGGCGTGATGCTGTCGCTAGTTCCCGCGGCGCTCGGCACGAAACGCGTGGGCGTCATCCGCATGACGTTTTCCCCACCCCCCATTGAGAACGTGTCGACAGTTTTGCCAATTTCGAGATCGCCCGAGGCGACCACGCGCCCCAGCTTCTGCTGCCAGGCCCGATAGGCCAGTTTGTTTTCCGGGCCGATCAAAATGTCGACCTGCCCGCGGACCTGCGGATGATAGAACTCCGCATGAAAGCCGGCAGGATGCTTTCCTTCCGGCAGATAGGGAAGCTGTGCGAAGCGAACGATGCGATATTTTGTGTCTTGAGTGCCGACTTTTTCGTGGACAAAAATCTCGACCGTTGGGCCGACGCCGTGTCCTTCCGAGCCGGGGCTCTCCGCGACGAGTCCCTTTCCATGAACGAGGGCCGAGAGATCCGGCGAGTCGACATATCCGCCCAGCTCGACCGACAAACGATCGTTCAAGGGGAACAGCTTTCCCTGGTCCTTCAGCTTTTGCAATTCCTTGACGGTCGCGCAATAGGCCTCGCCCTTCCAGCAGAAAGCGATGAGGCCGTCGCCCTCGACTGTTCGGTCGGGTTTGCACAGCGTGAAAGCCGCCAGCGCATCGTCCTCATTCGATTTCCACATCATGACGTCGCCAATGCCCATGAGAGGCGCTTTGGCGACGGGGAGATCCTGATGCCGCTCGTCCATTTCAAGTTCGATCGGAATTTGCACTTTCAGCATCGGCTGATAGAAGTCGAGTGCGAGGTAAGGGGCCGCTCGAACGATGCTCCGCGAGTAAAAATCGACGACCTCGATTTTGGTCCTGCCGTCGTCGAACAGCACTTGGGGAAGATGCACCCAGGTCTGGTTTGGATCGCCAAATCCGAACCATGATTTGATCCGCCGCACTATGGGGTAGGGGGCCAGGTCGCTCCAGTTGAAGGGACCGGGATGGAATCGTACTTGCAGTGGTTCGGGCCGGCCGGGGATATCGGAGACATTGATCGTCGACTGGTCCATATCTATCGCGACATGGTTTGACTGGCCGAGGAAAACAAGCATCTGCGAATTGACACTTCCCCGATCGCTGATCGCAGAACCCGCCAGCAACGTTAACAGGCCCACGTGGGTGATCACGAACCCCGTTTGGTGTCGTTTCCAGGGAAAACGGATCGACGCCGCACAGAAAATATTCACCGCCAACAAGGCCAATAAGGCGGCGAAGAACCACGTCTGGTAGATCAAAAAGGCGACGGCCGCCGTCCCATAGTTCGCCTCGACGAACGTCGCCAGACCCAGCAAACAAGCCAAGAGTAGGATGAGAACGACCGCGAGCTTCAGCGACGCGAATAACTCGTAAATTCCCAGCACCGTCCGCACATAAATCGGCTGGCTTGGATCACTTAGCTTCAGACGGGCCATTCGCGGGTCTCAACCGATTTGCCGCATTCGAGTCGACAGGCGGGGCACCGCGCTAGAACTGAACATCCGTTCCAAAAACACGAGCGCCGTGCAACAAAGGCGGGACACTTATTATAGCGCGGCTGCGATCGGAAAGTACACATGACCAAATCAGGCCGACGCTTTGTCTACGGCGATTCGATGCTCGGTCGTTCTCATCCGGCAGCGGCCTGCTGTCGCAATCGCAACAGCGTGGCGTTGTACTGTGCTTGTCCGAGTCCCAACGTCGTGTAAAACACCGGCGGCAACAGCAGCAAGCCCAGCGTGTAAGCGACCCCTTTGCCAAAGTTCTTGGCAACCTCGAAGGTGACGATCGTGTAGATCACCAGATTGAGGAACGGAACGAAAAGCCAGATCGCCCACCAACCAGGTTTGCCCGCCAGCCGCATCCACAAGACGAAGTTGTAAACAGGCACCAGGCTACCCCATCCGGGAAGGCCGGCTTTGGCATAAACTCTCCAAATGCCCACGCAAAAGACGACGAAGATTGCCAGCTTGATGAGGGTCGACAGGCT
The DNA here is from genome assembly GCA_964459965.1 of uncultured Planctomycetaceae bacterium. GTDB lineage: Bacteria > Planctomycetota > Planctomycetia > Planctomycetales > Planctomycetaceae > DASPSM01. The sequence goes on from CAYWOV010000159.1 coordinate 3,704, forward strand.
TATCCACCTGGATTCCGAATGGGAAGGCGTCGACGGGTGTTCGCTCTCCTCGTTGTCCCCTGTGTCGTCGCCGAATGGGATCGGAATGCTCTCGCTCGCCGCGACGGCAACGTTTGGCTGCCCAGGAGCCGATGATTGGAAGTACGCCCTCAGGAAATCGTCCGGGTCGCCTCCGTCGGACGTGCGTGCCAACAGCAGCCGATCGGCGGACCACACGAATGATCCCGTATGCGTCTTGCCTGCAAACGTGTAGCTGAAGTGATCGAATGTATCTCCGGCGACCCGCACAAGATCGTCGTTGAATGCCGCGTTGACGCGATTGAAAATCGGCAGCGTTTCCTTGCGATTGACGCGGAACACAAAGAATTCCATCGTCGAGCGCGGTGATTTGTAGATTGCTCTCCAACCGGGCTGATCGATGCGGAATTCGTGAATCGGCACATTTTCGTCCCGTCCCGAAAGCGCGTACGTCGCCACGCGGGCGGGAAACAAGCTGCCGGGGCGGGACTCGTCGGCCGGCGGACGCCAAGACTGTGCGAGTTCTTGCAATTGTAGATTCGTTTGAACGGTCGAGCGAATCGACTCAAACGCGTTGCCCAGTCGCTGCGAAAGCGAGCCTTTGTGGTCGGAGTGTTTTTTCGGAATCCACCACCCAAAAAACAACAGCGGTCCGCCACAGCAAAACAACAGGCAAGCCAACACGCTCCCCAGAATGATCCGGGGCACCAGCGCTCGCTCGGCAGCCCCGGCCAACGTTTCTTGGCCCAACTCGAATCGCGCGAGATCATCCGCGAGCGCGGAGGCCGAGCGATACCGACGTTGGGGATCTTTCTCGAGACACTTAAGACAGATCAACTCCAAAGCCCGTGGCACATGGCGGTTTAGCCGCCGGATGCTCGGGGGCGGGGATTGCAGGACCTTCAGCATCGTGTCGCGGGCCGTGTTCGCCTGAAACGGCGGGCGACCGGTCAACAGCTCGTAGAGCACCGCGCCGAGAGCGTACACGTCGCATGGCGACCCGAGTTCAGCCGGGTCCGCATCGATCTGCTCCGGCGACATGTAACTCGGCGTGCCGAGCACTTCACCCGCCGTGGTCAACCCTTGAGCCGAGACGGACTGGCCGGAGGCAACCGACGGTATCTCTTTCGCGCCGATCCGCTTGGCGATTCCGAAGTCGGTCACGCGCGGCTGGTCGAACTTGTCGATGAGAATGTTCGACGGCTTCAGATCGCGATGCAGGATGCCGTGCTCGTGCGCATAATTAATCGCGTCGGCAATCGCGCGTAGATAGGTGACTGCCTTCGCGACGGGCAGGGGACCCGCCTCGACGAGCGAAGCCAGGCTTTTTCCCTCGACGTAGTCCATCGAGAAGTAAAGCTGCCCCTCGTGCTCGCCGAATTCGTGGATGGCGACGATATTCGGATGTTGCAGATTGGCGGCGGCTTTGGCTTCCGTATAAAACCGCTCGACATCGCATTCGGTCGCAAATTGGCCGGCAAGGATCGTCTTGAGCGCGACGGTGCGATCGAGGTTAGTCTGCCGCGCTTTGTAGACGACCCCCATTCCGCCGCGGGCGATCTCCTCGAGAATTTCGTAGTCGCCGAAATAGCGGTGCTCGACGGGTGGCCGGGACGGTCGTGGGCTCGTCGCCCGCGGCGCGAGCGTCGGATCGTTGGCACGGGTCGGGGTCACACCGACATTGGCGATGCCTTGAACGTGAAGGCACCGCGCGCAGAGCGCGCCCGGCGCATCCGCCGGCAGCTCGGCGCCGCATTGGGAACAGCGTCGCGAATTAGTCATGAATCGTAGACCCGATCAAACTGGGGCATTCCCTGGTTGCTCTCCCTCGACCATCTTCAAGAACTCATCTTCCGAAATCACGGGCACGCCAAGTTTCTCGGCCTTGTCGAGCTTGCTGCCGGCGTTCTCGCCCGCGACGACATAGTCCGTCTTTTTCGACACGCTGCCGGCCGCCTTGCCGCCATGCTCTTGAATCAACTCCTGGATCTCTTCGCGCGTGAAGCGACTCAGAGTGCCGGTCACGACCAGCGTTTTGCCCTCGAGCTTGCCGCCCGCCTTCTTGGGTCGTTCTTTGATCGGCTCGCCAAAGTTGAGGCCGAAGCCGCGCAGCTCCTCGACCAGTTTGCGGCCGACTTCCGAGTTGAAAAACGTGAACACGGAATGTGCGATCACCGGGCCGATGTCTTCGACTTCCGCCAGCGATTCGGCCGACTGGGCCATGATTGAGTCGAGCGTGCCAAAATTTTCGGCGAGTACCTGCGCGTTGCGCGTGCCGACGTGCCGAATGTTGAGCCCCGTGATCAGCCGCCACAAGGGGCGCGATTTCGACTCTTCGATTCCACTGAGCAGATTGTCGACCGACTTTTCCCCCATCCGTTCCAACTCGAGCAGCTCGTCCCGGCGATCCTTGAGACGGTACACATCGGGCAGCTTCGTCACGAACGCCGTCGCCGTGAGCTGTTCGATGAGCTTGATGCCCAGCCCTTCAATGTCCATCGCGCTGCGGGAAGCGAAATAGTGCAAACTCTCCCGCAGCTGGGCTGGGCAGTTGGGATTCTGACAGCGAATGTAGACGCCGTCCTCGTCGCGAACTACGGGTGTATGGCACTCGGGACACTTCTTTGGAAAGTGATATGGCCGCTGTGTTCCGTCGCGGCGGTGCAGCTCGACGCGGACGACGTGGGGAATCACTTTCCCCGCCTTTTCGACGACAACCCAGTCTCCGATCTGGATACCCAGGCGTTCGATCTCGTCCGCGTTGTGCAGGCTGGCTTTCGAGATGGTGCTGCCGGCGATAAGCACGGGCTTGAAAAACGCCACCGG
>CAYWOV010000160.1:0-6531 GCA_964459965.1 uncultured Planctomycetaceae bacterium
GGTCGTCGCGCTCCTGTCGGCCGTTCCTGTCGTTGCGAAGGATGGCGACGCCGTTGATCGCACACAGGACGTGATCTACGGCCGGAAGTTTGGTGTGGCGCTGACGCTGGATGTCTTTCAGCCGGCTCGCGCCAATCCGTGCGGATTGCTGTTTCTCGTCAACGGAGGGTGGCAGTCCAGCAAGGCAACTCCCCGGATGGTGACGATCCGTCCGGGTGCTTATCAGCCCTTTCTGGATCGCGGCTACACGGTGTTCGCCATCGTCACGAGTTCGCAACCGAAGTTCACGATTCCGGAAATCGCCCTCGACGTCGAGCGCGCGGTTCGCTTTGTGCGGGCCAACGCGGCGCAGTACGGGGTGCGCCGCGATCGAATCGGCATCATGGGATCAAGCTTGGGAGGTCACCTGACCTTGTTGACTGCCGCAAAGGGCGGTGCGGGTCAGCCCGACTCGCCCGATCCCGTCGAGCGGGAAAGCAGCGCCGTGCAAGCCGCGGCTTGTTTCTTCCCGCCGACCGACTTTCTGAACTACGGCGGGCCCGGCATCAACGGCGTCGGGGCCGGACCGTTGGCTCCGTTGCAGGCGGCCTTCGACCCGCGAGCATTGAATCCTCAGGAGCGTCGGGATCTCGGTCGCGATATCTCGCCGATTTACTTCGTGACCGCCCGACTGCCGCCGACCTTAATCATCCACGGCGACGCCGACACGGTCGTCCCGTTGCAGCAATCGGTGACCTTCGTGCAACGCGCGCGGGCAGCCGGAGCGCCGGCAATTCAACTGATCATCCGTGCCGGCAAAGGTCACGGTTGGGGTGACTTCTGGCGATCGACCGCAGATGTGACCGCATTTGCTGATTGGTTCGATCGCTATCTGCGAGACGCGCGCGACTGAGTCTTTCGTTTACGGTCGCAATGTCGACGAGACGGCCCGCGGATGTTCGGCCGGCGGGGCATCGTCGGAGGGTCGGAGTTTGCCAAGCATCGTGTAGATGTTCACGAGTGCCCTGTTCATCACTTGCTCGCCCGCACCGACTTCGGCCGGAGACACTTGCGCGTCGGCTCCGTAGCCGCCTTCGCTGGCGGCTTCGATTGTGGGGAAGTACATGCTGTGGCCGTTGCAGTAGCCGAAGAACAGCGTGTGCGGCACGTAGGACCGTTCTTTGAGCCGTTTGGAATGGTTCGAGAAGAATTCGCCCGAGGCGCCCACGAGGGCCGTGTCGCCGTTCAGCAAGACGGTGTTGAGTTCGGTCGGAACGCCGTCGCGGAACTCGGCCACGAAGTTGCGAACCAGTTCGGGAAAGAACGCTTGGGAGTAGAGGGCCGTCACCAGCGGGTTGGCGAAGTCGGTGCGCGAATGGAACAGAAAGTGGTCGACGCGGCCTTTGATCGACGGGTGCAGCGGGACTTGCGTCTTGGCCGCCTTGGCCAATTCGACCACCAGGTCGCCCATGTGCTCGCCGAAGCGTTCGGGGCCGTGAAATTCGCCGGCGTTTACGCTCATGTCGCCAGCCGCCCCCTGCATGAACACACAATGCGTATCGAGTTGCGACTCGACACGCTTTTTCAGAAAGCCCGGGTAGTCGGCCGAATATTTGAGAATTCGCTCGTTGGTCATCACGGCGTGGCCGGCGAAATTCACCACGACGGCGAGCGGCTTACCTGTTTTTGCATCGTCGAAACGGATGACGGCCAGCATCGGATCGGTCGCTTTGGGGATACGCTTCGATTGGCGGTTGCGATTGAGATTCAAGTCGACACGCGAATTGATTCCAACGCGAGCCGGCTTGGCATTGCGGTCGGCTTCGAGAATCGCCTCGACGACTAAATCCGGTAATATTTTGCTGTACGCGACGGCCGCGTCGAATTTGCCCTTGCCGAAGCCTTTCCGGTCAGTGAGTTCGATCACCGGTCCGTGGTGCGTATGGCTGCCGCTGATCATCACGTTGGCAATCAGCGCCCGTTCGACGATTTCATGGCGGATTTTTTCCATCATCGGTTGCGTGGGTCCGCGGCCCATGTCGAGGCCGACGATCGCCAGCTTGTCGCTGCCGGCCCGGATCACGACGGCCTTGGCGAAAAGCGGATCGAGAGCCCCCTGAGACAGCATGTCGTGCCGCGCGCCGTAGCCCCACATAGGCAGGCCGGCGGGCGGGGTGATATCCCGCTGACCGAAACCGACCTCGAAGGCCGGCGGTCTCGATTCGGGCTCGGCGCTTCGAGCGCGGCCCGCGATGTTCAACACAAGACAGCCGACCGTTGCAACCGTGATGCCTACGAACGCCGAGATGTTTCGCAATTTCATGCTTGCCTCACGAGACCGATGGGATTCTCAAATCCCATTATGCGCAGGTCTTGTGATTCATTCACGCTTAAAGCGTCAACAGACAGCCGCTGACCTGATTGCCGACAAGCCGACGCCGGTCAGGCCGCTCGGGCTTTGCGTTCGGGCTCGACTGCGCGTTTGGTCGAGGAATCGCTTCTGCTGCTAGAGGCGGATCGGGCCGACTCGTTCTTGGAGAGGACACTCAGGAGGGCCGGCACGAACACCAGCGAGACGAACAGGCAGCTCAGAATGCCGATCGCCAGGGCAATGCCCAGGCTGAAAAGGCCGCGGTGCGAGGCGACCATCATGCTGCCGAACCCAACCATCGACGTCAGGGCCGTCAGCACCACGGTGCCGAACGTGTTTCCCGAGATCTGGTACTGGCCTTTTTGGCTGCGGTAATCGTGCACAACCTGCACGCCGTAGTTGACGCCGATCCCGAGCAACAGCGGCAGGATCATCAGGTTGGCCGGATTGAGGTCGATGTGCGTGCGGGCAAAGATGCCGAACATCACCAGTCCGCCGGCCAGCGGCACCGAATAGGCAATGGCCGCGTTCCGCAGGTTGCGGGCATCGATCACGAGGGCGATGGCTCCCGTCACGATCACGTAGGCGATGGCGAACACCATCGGGTCGACCTGGATGTGCCGGGCGTGGAGCATGACGGCTGCCAGAACGGTCACGAGCAGCGTCGGCAAGAGGGCCAGCCAGCGGGCCTCGCGGCCGAGGAAATCGACTAGAAGCACGATCCACACGACGGCAAACGCATACAGGGCGGCCGTCTCGTAGCTGTGGCGGATTTGCCGGACCGATTCGTGATTCTGAATCGGCGTTCCCGTCACGTTGGGATCGACGCTCCGCAATTCCCCCACAAAGTGCGCCAGCGGCGCTTCATCCCAGATGCGTTCCTTGGGATAGATTTGCAGCAGGAATTTTCGCTTACCCTCGGCGTCCGGCGGGCTGACGAAGCGGGAGATCAATTCCTGGGGCAGGTCGCCGGCCTGAATTTCCTCGTCGTTCGAAGCGTAGCGCACGGCCTGGAAGCGATCCAACAGGTCGACGGCCATTTTGTATTGGAATGCGTTCAGCAGCCGAGACTGTTCGGTCTGCGACAACTTCTCGAAGTGGTTGAGGAAGTTATCCGTGGTCTCGGCCACGCGTTTGCCGTGCTCTTCGTCCGTATATTTCTTGACCGTGCGATAGAAGCCTTCGATCGCCTTCCCGGTCGCGATGGGATCGGCATTGGGAATGGCGGGCAATCTTGCGGGCACCGAGGCAAGTTGTGCCCGATATTGGGCCAGCAGTTGCCGCGTGTCGTCGCTGCTTGATGACGGCAGTCGCATGGCCAGACTTTCGACGTGTCCCACGCTCGCGAGCCGTTCAAACTTCGCGTGCAGCTCACGCATCTGCCGTTCGCTGTCGGCGACGGAGACGGCAAACAGCAGCGGATTCGATGACTCCTCGGAGAGCCGCCGCTCGAGGCGGACCGACTCGGCGTCTTGCGCCTGCAGATTGAGCAGATTGGAATCGAAGCGGAGGCGGGACACGATCCGGTGATGCTCGAACTTCACGATTTGCGAACCGACGCCGATCACGACAACCGCCGAGACGGCCAGCGTCGCCAGTGGGAAGCGACCCAACAGCTTGCGAGGCACGTTCCATTCGAGCGGCTTCGGCATGCGGCTCGAGTCGGTATTCTGATCGGCCAGCGAAATCAGAGCCGGCAGCACGAAGAACGTCGCCAGTGCGCAGAGCAGAATGCCCGCGGCGGCGATGATTCCCAGTTCGGCCACTCCGACGTAATCAGCCAAAAGCGTGCAGAGGAAAGCCAATGCGGCCGTCACGGCGGCCGTGGTCGTTCCCGTGCCAATTTTGCCCGTCGTCTCCATCAACGCGGGCCGCAGTTGCCAGCCCTCGCGCCGCAACTGCAGGTACCGCGAGGCGTACGTAATTGCAAATTCGATCCCCAAGGCAAAGAGGATCGAAACGACGGCCAGCGAAAAAATACTGAGGTGGCCGATCATCTCTGTCGTGAAGCCGAGCGCCCAGGTGATACTCGCCGCCAGCATCACCAGCACGAGCATCGGATGGCGAACGCCGCGAAAACCGATCACCATCAGCACGAGGCAGCCGCCCGCCGCGATCAGCACGGCGAAACCCATGTCCCACTGCGAGCGACGCATTTCTTCGCTCTCGAGGACCGACACGCCGGTGAGACCAATCTTCGCGCCCGGATGGGCCTCGGCGACCTCGGCGTTGATTTCCTCGAGCCGCGTGAGGGCCCGCCATTCTCCCGTCGCTTCCGCCGGATCCTTTCGCGGAACGACGCGGAGGTAGCCCATCGTGCCGCGGTCGCTAATGTAATACGCCGTCTCTTCCTTGAGCGCGCGGGTCTGGGTATCCATGGGAACCAGGTCGGGCCACGGTGAGTGGAACTCCGCCGGATTCGCCAGGAAATGGTCCAGGCTGGCCGTGAGCAGATCAGAGTGTTTGAAAATCTGCCGCATCTCTGAGGGCGTCGGTTTCTTGGTCGAGTCCGCGGGGGTCTCGAGCCGGGCCTCGATGTCTTCGCCCAGCCGGTTGAACAGGCTGTCGAGTTCGATGCGGCTCCAGTCGCCGCGAAGAATGGGCGAATACTCGGCGATACGCCGCAGGCCGACTTGCAGTTGCCGCGGCTTCACATATTGCAGCCACTTGTGCTGCAGGGGGCCCGCGTCGACCTTGCAGAGAATGTGGCTGAAGTTTTCGGGCTCTCGCTTCAGCCGGTCGGCGACCTCATCGAGAATCCGTTTGATCTCGTCGGTCGAACCGGCTTCGGCGACGACCGTCACCTGCGAGGCGTGTTCAAACGTCGTCGAGTATTTTTGCCAGTGCTTGTGGAACTCGGCCTGGGGGTCGACCAGCTCGGTGCGATCGGTCTTGAACTTGAGGAAGAAAAAGGTGTAACCGGCACAAGCGCACGAGGCGAGGATCACAATCGCCATGACGAATCGCGGCCAGCGGGCCGAGATGCGAGTTAGCGCGCGCAACGTGTGAGCGACGGCCGACATCCGTGGACTGCCGGGACTCTCTTGCCGCGTGGTGATGTTGCGCTGCATCCCTGCGCACGCCTGCTTGACCGTCGTGGTCGCGTCCGGACGCAAATCGGTCCGGCACGCAGTGTTGGCGTCACCGTGCTGATATTCCGTCCCTGCCTCTGCGCAGGGGAGAACGGCGCATCTGTTCGGCGCACCTCGATTTTCTTAGCATCGGCATCGGTCGGAAGCCCGCTTGAAATGAAACGCATGCGGCGGACTAACCCGCCGCAGCGACCTTTCCGTTGCGCGTCAAGGATTGAAAAATCGTTCGTGTCAGGTCGGGGGAAGGGCGGGCTCGACGTTCGCCGCTTCTGCGAGCGAACCGCGGCGCACGGTTCGAATGAGCACGACGAAGGCGAGGTAGTCGTACAGGCCGTGCGCCAAAATGGGCCCGCACAGATTCCGCGATCCGGTTGCGTCGAGCAGCAGTCCGAAGTAGACGCCCATCAAACCGGCCAGCACGGCATAGGTCGGCGTGATGAAGTGCAACAGGCCGAAGATCACGTTGCTGAGGATTAAACCGGCGACCCAACTCCAGCCGGTCGACAACGTCCATCGCTCGAGGATCGGCTGCAACGCGCCGCGGAACAGGAATTCCTCACCGACGCCCGCGACAACGGCCAAAGCCACGACGTCATACCACCGGCAAACCAGCAACGACGGGCCGAGTGTTTCCAGCAGCAGCCTTTTGATCCGTTCGAGCGCCGGGATTTTGAACCGCTCGGTCGTCAGCAACAGTGCAAATGGTGGAACCGCTCCCACCAGACCGACGACGATCGCCGCGACGCTGAAAGTCAGCCGTCCCAAAACGTCAATGTGGAATATCCAACCCAGTGCGAGCGCGACAACGACCAACGAGCCCTCGAAGATCACGGCGAGGGACATGAAACGCGTGCGGCCGATTCGTTGATTCATTGCTTTCGTTTCAGGTGGCGTCAGGAATGTGCGTCGCGAGCGGACAAAGCCTCCCCAAAAAACTGCTACAACCGCTGCTACGCGTGAGGGATTGGAAACGCTCGAATTGTGGCCACGGGTGGCCGATAAAATATTTGAAAAGTGCGATAAGACCAGAGTCACGAGAAACCGCCGTCATCGTTCACCCCCCTCGGAACGGTGACGGCGATTTCGTTT
>CAYWOV010000161.1:0-6527 GCA_964459965.1 uncultured Planctomycetaceae bacterium
GTTTGAAAGAATTTTGCAAATTTTCAATCACAAAATCGGCTTGGAGCGGACTGCCAAAATTGCAGGCGAAGCGGAGAGTTTTTTGGGGTGCTTGGGGTGCTTGCGCCCTTTTTAGCGCCCCAAGAAAGCCAAAAAAGTCCCCGCCGACTGTCAAATTGTCAGTCGCGCAGCATTGGCAGTTCCCACTCATTAGGCTGCGCTGCCGGGCGCGGCGGGCGGGCGACTGGCTGTTGGGGCATCGACTCGATCGCCGGTTCCGCGGGAGGCGCCGGTTGCAGGTTGGCGACCGTGCGGAGACTGCCGATTCCGGGCGACCAGTCAGACCCCATCATTGGACCGGATGGAAACCCGGCGTCGGCCGATGGCTGAGCGCCTGGAGCCCGAGGCGGAGTTGGCGCACCCTGCGGCGGCGGACCGTTGAATGCCGGCGCTGCCTCCGAGGCGGGTGCCGGCGGCGGCACGAAGGGCGGCGTGTATTGATAGTTGTCACCGCCGGGGACGTTATGGAAGTTGCTCATGTTGGGCTGGTATTGGAAGTTTTCGCCGGTCGGGTAGCCGGTTTGGGGCGAGTATTGGTAGCCCGGCATCGCCTGGCCTTCATAAGGCTGGCCTGTATACGATTGCGGCGATTGGCCGGTTGGTCCGTATTGAGAGCCTCCGAAGTCACTCATTTCGTTGGGTGCTGGCGGAGTGTAATAGCGGACGTCGGGCACTCCGGCGGGCGGCTGCATGGCCGCCGTGTCTAGCGCACTTGGTCCGGCTGCATGATCTTGCTGGGCGGCGATTGTTCCATGCGTGAAACCGTCGGACCAGGCTCTTGCGTTTTGACGTTCGGATTCGGTCAGCCCGCCAAAGCGCCAATAATGTCGATACTGGGGCGGCTCGCACGAGTCGTAACCGCCGCACGCAAAACGGTAACCGGCCTTGAATCCGGCCTTAAAGCTGCCGCGGTTCGGCATGTCGGCGTAAATCCAGCGGCGGTTCCACCACGCCTTCTCGGCCGACCAATGTCGGGACGTCCAATCGCTTGTATGGTAATAGGAACTCTCGATCAAGCCGCAGCCCGGAAGCAGTCCAAGAAAGGCGAGCGTAAGCAAGGCTTTTGCGATCTTCATGGCTTGGAGCTCGCCTTCGCCGCGCCCGCTTCACTTTGCAGGATGAAGGTTCCCGCCGCCGCGGGTGCGGCCGAGGTGGCGTCCGCTGCCGGCAAAGCCTGGGTTTGCGTCGAATCCCACTGAAGCGGCGGAAATGCGGCCGTGGGCGCCGTGGTGAACGGCCTGGACGGTGCCTCGGGGGCCGTCGCGCTGACGGGGACTGCGTCGTCGTCGGCGTTCGCGGGAGCCCGAGTCAGGACACGCGAACTGACGGGCCGATTTGCCGGAAATAATTTGGGCGGCAAACTGACCGAGTCGTCATCCAAACTGTCCGACTGGCGGGCCTCTTGCGTCCGTAAGCGATCGCTGAGCAACGCTCGACCAGTTGTCGCAGCACCGGGGAAGGGTGCCGCGTGCGTCGAATTCAACGGATCAAAGCTGAAGGGATTTTCGTGCGTCGCGGCAGACGACTGCGCGGTCGGCCGCCCGCTTTGGACACCCCGAATGGAGGCCAACGCCGTCGCAGCCGCTTGTTGCACGCTCGGAATATCGTTGATCGCCGCGTTCTCCAATTTCGAAACCGAATCGGCCGCCGCCCGTCCGAAGAGGCCAAGGCTCGCAGCCGAGGCGGCTCGCACTCGTGGACTTGCGTCATCCAGCGCATCAGTCAAGCTGGCAATTGCGATCGAATTTCGTCCCGTCGCGGCACCGCCCAAGGCGGAGGCGGCAGCTTGACGCAGTTCCGACTCATTGCGACTGGCGAGAATTTCCGCCAGGCATTCAGTGGCCCGGCGGTCGTTGGGCTGCAATTTGAGCACGGTTTCGGCGATTCGCAGTCGAACGGTCGTGTCGGCCTCGCTGGCCAGCACTCTCTTCAGCACGGGCAGCGCCGTTCTGGCAGGCTCGCCGGCAGCAGCGATACGTATTGCACCTTGGGCACGATAGCGCGGCTCCGACCGTGCGAGCAGATCGAGACCGGCCAGCACTTCGGCCGTGTGGATCTCACGAAATTCAGGAGTTGCGACCCAAGCGGCCAGGTCGAAATTATGCGGATTCTCGACGACCACACGCTCCGGATTGCGGGCGGCCTGTTGTTCCCAAGGCGGCTGTGAGGGCGATAGCTTCGGTTCCAGTCCCGATTGGGGCCGTTCGACCGCGGACAAGTTTGCCGGCTGTTCCCGCGGGTCGATCAGATTGCTGCCAGACTCCGGCTTAAGCTGCAGCGGTGCTCGCTGGCCCGGAATGATCCGAATGGCGTCGGACTGTCTTTGCGAGGTTTCGCGCTCCGCCTCGAGAGAATCGAGGGTTTTTTTGGGCATTGGCGATAATCGCATCTCGGACGGCGCCGCAATTTCCTGACCGGAATTGGTGGGCCCTCTCCGGTCGCCGGACGAAGGCGACGGCGACAAAAATCGCGGCGGCTCCGAATTCACCACGGCCTGCGACTGCGGTCCCGGGAATTGATTGACGAACGAATTCAAAGGGGCGACGGGGGCAATGGGCAGATCCGGGAGCGAAGCCGAGTCCGCCCGATTTGTCGCGGTTGTCGGAGTACGGCCCGTCGAGGACTGCTCCAGAGAGGGCGTCGGGCGATCGGAATTCCATGCCCGAAATGCAGCCGGCAACGGTGCGATCGCGCTCCGCCAGCCCTGCGAGTCTGATCCGGCAGTCGTTTTGGGAAGGGGCGTGACTTGTGTATCGACGACGTACGCTTCGCTGGGAGGCGCCGGCGGCGGCAAGGGAGCCGCGGCCGGAACCTGCGAGGCGACCATTTCGGGCCGCTGACCGTACGCCGCATTATTTTGCGGAGTCAGGTCCATCACCGGGGCCTGGCTCGCGTATTGCGACGGTGGCGCCTGCCAAGTGGGCGGATAGGCCGCGGATTGGGGAGCCATGCCTCCCTGCGGTTGATACGCGGCATTGGGCGCCATCGGTGCCGGCTGCTGCTGCCCACCAGTCATTCGACGACGTTCGAGTTCGGTATAGATCCGTTGCGCTTGCGCGTACCGCCCTTCCTGTTCCAACAAACGGCCGATTGTCAGAAGTTGCTCGTCGGATTGGTTCGCGGCCTGCGACGGTGCCTGTTGGGTGTAAACCGGTTGATAAGCCGGGACGTACTGTGGCGAGTAGGGCTGGCCAGAAGGGGCATACTGGGCGAACGCGGGCGAACCAGCGGCAAAACTTGCCGCAACCAGTGCGGAAGCGAGCCGCACGACTCGTCCCCCTTGGTTAAGTCGCTCGGTCGCTCGGCAGCTTGTGCGTTTGGCCAATCGCGCCCTCAAACGTGGCGACAGGGGACCGATTCTCATAACCAATTGGTGGAAATTATTTTGCGGCACACCGTTCCCGATCACATTGCAGAGAGAACCTGAGCGGGACAATCACCCTTCGTCCCTTATCGGTTGTATCGATCAAAACATTTAAGCCGATTAAACAGGGCGTGCAGACTTTTCCAATTTCAGAGAGGAGACAGGCTGACGGCGCTCAATGAACAAAATGGCCCGATCTGATAAAACAGGGGCCTGAGTAAGAATCCCGACGATTTAATCGACGCGTGCAGCGTACAGGGCGGCCCGTGAGCCTGCTTTACTTAGTCCGCCACGGACAGGCATCGTTCTTCGCGGAGAATTACGACCGGCTCTCGCCGCTGGGCGAGCGGCAGGCGCATCGACTTGGTGAGTTTCTCGCCGCCCGCGGCGTGCGTTTCGACGCCGCCTATTCTGGCCCGGCGGAGCGACAAAAGCGGACGGCGGAAATCATCGCCTCGACGATGAATGAACTTGGCTGCCCGTGCCCGGCGGCCACCGTGATTGCTGGGCTTAACGAGCACTCCGGCGACAAATTGCTCAGCGCGCCCGCTGCTCGGACCTTCTTTGAACAGCACCCCGAGCTTGGACCGCTGGAAAAGTCCTTTCGTGCGGCGCGTGAGCCGGACGATGTGCAAAAAAGCTTTCAAAAACTATTCGAGGCTGCCGTGCGGCGTTGGACCGATGGCGAGCTGACCGTTCCCGGCGTGGAGATGTGGCACGAGTTTCACGAGCGGGCGCGCACCGCGATTAAGTCAATTACCTCACACGCGGAACGAGGTCGCACGGTTCTGGCCGTCTCCTCCGTCGGTCCGATCTCCGTTGCGTTGCAAGAAGCTCTCCAGACGGCCATCCCCGTCAGTCCCGATCTCGGCTGGCGGCTGCGGAACGCCTCAGTGACGACCTTTCTTTACACGCCGGACCGCATCACGCTGGACGGCTTCAACTCGGTCGCGCATCTGGCAAATCCGGAGGAGATCACGTACCGTTAAAACCGGCGAATGAAGAACGTCGTCGAGCCGTCGGAGCATTTCATGGACTTCTCGATCCCCCAACCGCTTCAAGACACCCTCACGAAAGTTCGCAAGTTCCTGAGTGACGAGGTGTATCCGCTTGAGCGGGATCTCTTAACGCGGCCGTTTCGTGAGTTGCTGCCGGCGCTGGCGGCCAAGAGAGATCGCGTCCGCGAAATGGGACTCTTCGCGCCTCAGGTTCCAAAGGAGAATGGCGGGGCGGGGCTCGGATTCATGGAGCATGCGATGCTGAGCGAAGAGCTCGGCCGCACGCCGCTGGGCCATTTTGTCTTCAATTGCCAGGCGCCCGACGCGGGCAATATGGAAATCCTGAACGAGTTCGGCACGCCTGAGCAAAAGGAGACCTGGCTCAAGCCGCTCATCGCCGGAAAAATTCGCAGCTGCTTTTCGATGACTGAGCCCGGCTATCCGGGATCGAATCCGGTCTGGATGGCGACGACGGCCGTGCTGGACGGCGACTCTTACGTGATCAACGGGCGGAAATGGTTCACGTCGTCCGCGGACGGGGCGCGATTCGCCATTGCGATGGTGGTCACCGATCCGGCGGCCGATCCGCACGCGCGGGCCAGCCAGATCATCGTGCCCACCGACACGGCGGGCTTCAAAATCGTTCGCAATATCTCCGTTATGGGACATCCCGGCGAGGATTGGCCGAGCCATAGCGAGATTTTGTACGAAGATGTCCGCGTTCCACGGAAAAATCTCCTGGGCCGTCAGGGAGCGGGTTTCGAGATCGCCCAGGCACGCCTTGGCCCGGGACGCATTCATCATTGCATGCGTTGGATGGGCATCTGCGAGCGCTCGTTCGATCTCCTCTGCGAGCGGGCCGCCCGCCGCGACCTGTCACCCGGCGACAAGCTGGGCAACCGGCAGACGATCCAGAACTGGGTGGCCGAGAGCCGCGCTGAGATCAATGCAGCACGCCTGATGGTGCTGCAAGCCGCCTGGAAGATCGACCGTGAAGGAGCGAAGGCGGCCCGCGAGGAGATCTCGCTCATCAAGTTCTACGCGGCCGACGTGCTGATGAAAGTCGTCGACCGCGCGCTTCAGGCGCATGGCGCCCTGGGAATGACCGACGACACGATTCTCTCGTATTACTGGCGTCACGAACGGGCCGCCCGAATCTACGACGGCCCGGACGAAGTGCACAAGAGCGTTGTCGCCCGGCGGATTCTCCGTGGGTACGGGTTGTCGTAACGAGGCATTTCGCCAAGCCAAGACTTCTTGCTGATGTCAAAAAACGAATCGCCGTTTATCGATGCCGCGTCTCCCGTGCGAAGCGGGGAAGAGCTCGACACCGATCGTCTCAAGGCGTATCTGGCAGAACAACTCGGACATTCCGTCGAGAATGTCGCCGTCGAGCAGTTTCCGCAGGGGTTTTCGAACCTAACGTACCTCGTTCGCTGTGGCGGCGACGAATTTGTCCTGCGGCGTCCGCCCTTTGGCAATCAGGTCAAATCCGCGCACGACATGGGACGCGAGTTCAACGTCTTGTCGAAGTTGTCGCGCGTCTACGAATTGGCCCCCAAGCCGGTGCTCTATTGCACTGACGAGGCAGTCCTTGGAGCGTCGTTCTATCTGATGGAGCGCCGCCGTGGCGTGATTTTGCGGCGAAAGCTTCCAAAAGGCTTTTTGCCGGAGCCTGAAACATTTCGGAAGTTGGGACTGGCGTTTATCGACAACCTTGCGCGGCTCCACGCGCTCGACTATCAGGCGGCCGGGCTCGGCGAACTGGGCAAACCGGAAGGATACGTCGAGCGGCAGGTTAACGGATGGATCCAGCGCTACGAAAAGGCCAAGACCGATTCGTGGCCGGTGGTAGACGATGTGGCTCGCTGGCTCTCTGAACATCGGCCGGCAGAGACCGGCGCGGCGTTGATTCACAATGACTACAAGTTCGACAACATGGTTCTCGACGAAAGCGATCTCACGCGAATCGTCGCGGTTCTGGATTGGGAGATGTGCACGCTCGGCGATCCGCTCATGGACCTCGGTTGCACGCTGGCGTATTGGATCCAGGCCGACGACCACGATTCGCTCAAACAATTCGTCCCGGGTCCTACTTATCTTCCTGGAAACCTGACGCGGAGCGA
>CAYWOV010000162.1:0-6511 GCA_964459965.1 uncultured Planctomycetaceae bacterium
CCGCCCTATTGGAGGCGATGCAAGAGCACCAGGTGACGGCCGGCGGCAAACGGCACAAGTTGCCCGATCCGTTCTTCGTACTGGCGACACAGAATCCGATCGAGCAAGAGGGGACCTACCCCCTGCCCGAGGCACAGCTCGACCGGTTCATGTTCGAGATCCTCGTCGACTATCCCTCGGAAGAGGAAGAGTTCGACCTGGTTCGCAGGACGACCGGCGACCCCCCGCCGCCTGTCGAAAAGGCCCTCTCGCACGAAGAGATCGCCCATTTGCAACACGTCGTGCGGCGGGTGCCGGTGGCTGATCACGTCATCCGCTACGCGATGCAATTGGCCCGGCTCACTCGGCGACAAAAGGGCGACGTGCCCGACTTTGTCCGCGACTATGTGTCCTGGGGAGCCGGTCCGCGAGCGAGTCAATTTCTCGTGCTGGGAGCCAAGGCGCGGGCCATGCTCCGCGGGCGGGCCTTTGCCAATACCGAGGACGTCCGCGAAGTGGCCGCTCCGGTGCTGCGGCATCGCATCATCACCAATTTCAACGCCGAGGCAGACGGCGTCTCGCCCGACGGCATCGTGCAGCGGCTGACGGATCTGATTGCGGCCGATTCGAAAAAGGCATCCAAGAGTGGACGATTACCGGAAGTATTTCGATCCGCAGACGCTGGCTAAGCTCAGCGGACTCGATCTCAAGGCCCGGCTCATCGTCGAGGGATACGTCGCCGGGCTGCACAAAAGCCCGTATTCCGGCTTCTCAGTCGAATTCGCCGAACACCGCGAGTACGCGCCCGGCGACGACGTGCGCTACGTCGACTGGAAGGTCTTCGGCAAGACCGACCGCTTCTACCTCAAACGCTTTGAAGAAGAGACGAATTTCGCCTGCCATATCCTGCTCGACGCCAGCGAATCGATGTCTTACCGCTCGCGGGGCGCGGCCGTTTCCAAGCTCGAATATGCCGAATACGTCGCGGCGGCCCTGGCACATCTCGTCATCCGACAGCAAGACGCGGTGGGACTGGCCACCTTCAATACGACCGTCACGCGGTTTCTGGGCTCGTCCAGCCAGCCGGCGCACCTTAAACAACTGGTCCACGTGATGGAACACACGGTCGCTGCCGGCGAGACCGCGCTGGGACCAATTTTCCACGACCTGGCCGAACGCATTCGCAAACGGGGCCTCGTGATCATTCTGAGTGATCTGTTCGACGACATGGGCACGCTGCTCTCGGGGCTCAAGCACTTTCGCCACCGTCGGCACGATGTGAGCGTGATGCAGGTCATCGATCCGGCCGAGCAGGATTTCCCCTTCGAGGATCCGACTCGCTTCCGCGGCCTGGAGGGCCTGCCCGAACAGAATGCCGAACCGCGGGCCCTCCGCCGCGCGTATCAGGCCGAGTTCGAGAGCTTTCTGCGGCAGGTGCGGGGGATGTGCGGCAATTTGCAGATGGATTACGTCCTGCTCCGCACCGACAAACCGCTCGACGTGCCGCTCCGCAGTTTTCTCACGCGACGAATGCAGCGCGCAGGGAGAACGTGAGCGTGCCGATCTCGCTGCACCTCCTTCTCGCCTTCGGCTTTGCCAGTCCGTGGCTCTTGTGGGGCCTCGCGCTGGGTGGAGTCCCAATTCTGATTCATCTGTTGCACCGGCGGACGTATCGCGAAACCAACTGGGCCGCCATGCGGTTTCTGCTGGAAGCCAGCCGCAAGAACTCGCGACGGATGCGGCTGGAGCAGCTGATTCTGTTGGCCGTGCGGACGCTGCTTTTGCTGTTTGCCGTGTTGGCGTTCGCCGAGCCCTTGGTTCAAGCAGTCTCGTCGCACGGCCGGGCGCGAACGCCCATGCAGCGGGTGATTGTGATCGACGCGTCGTTCAGCATGGGTACAAGGTCCGATACGGAGACGCGATTCGATCGGGCGAAAAAAGCGGCTCGGCAAATCGTGTCCGATTCGCTGGGCGGCGACGCGTTCAATTTGCTCCGCATCGCCGAGCACTCAGGCCCGAGCGTCGTCCGCGAGCCGGCCTACGAGCCCGATGCGATCCTCTCCGAAATCGACCGCCTGCAACTCACCGACGAGCCGGGCGACCTGCGGCCGACGCTGGCCGAGGCGGCCCAGGTCCTCGCCGATCCGCACGCTCCCAAGGTGAAAGAAGTCATCTTCATCAGCGATTTTCAGCGGCTGACGTGGGCCGGCGACGCATCGGGCCGCACCGACCTGCACGACGCGTTGCTGAAACTGCCCGACCACCCGCGGATCGTGCTCGTCGACGTCGGGGACGGCCATTCGGAGAACGCAGCGATCACCTCTCTGGTGACGGCCGATCCGGTCACGCTTCCCGATCGGCCGACGCGGCTGCGGGCCGGCGTCCGCAATTTCGGCCCCGCGAATCTGGCCGGGTTGCGAGTCGAGCTTTACGTCGATAGCTACCTCGCCGCCTTCAAGGCCGTGGACGTGCCTGCCCGCGAGGAAGCGGTCGTCGAGTTTCCCTACGAATTCCACGCCGCCGGCGAGCACGTGGTCGAAGCGCGGCTGCCGCCGGACCGACTAGCGGCCGATAACCAGCGCTGGCTCAGCGCGCCGGTCGCCGAGCGAATGAACGTGCTGGTCGTCAACGGCCGCGAAGGGGGCCGTGCCGCGGAGAACGCTTCGTATTACGTGCAGACAGTTTTGGCTCCATCGACGTCGCGCGAGGCGTGGAGTGGGTCCACGCGGCCGAAAGTCATCAGCGAGGCCGACCTTGGCTCGGAGGATCTCTCGCAGTACGACTGCGTCTTTCTCTGCAACGTGGCCCTCTTTACGCCGACCGAGGCGGCCCTCCTGCAGTCCTATGCCGAGGCGGGGGGCGGAATCGTGTTCACGCTCGGCGACCGGGTCAAACCGGAAAACTACAACACCGTTTTATATCGCGATGGCCAGGGCATCTTGCCGGCCGCATTGGGGAGTCCGCAGGGTGACGCACGCGACCCGTTGCCGTCGCAAAAGGGCTTCACCTTCGCGACGGCCGATTTGAATCATCCGATCGCCGGCCCGTTCCGCGGCAATCCGAACGCGGGACTCGATCGGGCCGTCACGCTCGAATACCTCCAAGTTAAGCTGGCCGCCGGTTCGCCATCGCGGGTTGTGCTGCGTTTCGATTCGGGCGATCCGGCCATCGTCGAGCGGCCCGTGGGACTGGGACGCAGCCTGCTCATCACGACGTCGGCCGACGTGACCTGGAGCACGTGGCCCGTCCATCCGACCTTTCCGCCCATCATTCACGAGATCGTCCGCTTTGCCGTGAGCGGCCGCTCACAGGAACGCCAGCACCTGATCGGAGAGCCGCTCGTTCGCACGTTGTCGTCGCGAGAGGCGGCCAGCCCGGTTGTGGTGAAGAGTCCCGACGGGACCGAGCACACGCTGCGCGCCGTGCAGACCGATAAGTCGGCCCAGGTTGTCTACTCGGACACCGGCAACCGTGGAATCTATGAATTCATCCTGGCACCGCCCGCCGCGCCGAAGAAACCAGTCGCGGGTGCCGCGCCACCGCAACCCGGCCGGCGGGAACTGTTTGCAGTCAACGTCGACACGCGCGAAAGTGATTTGGAATCGCTCGACGAAAAATCGCTGCAGACGACGACTTTTGCCGGCATTCCCTACATCCATCGCAGCGAATGGTCCGCAGGTGCCCGCGACCTGGCTGATTCGGGAGCCGAGCGGTCCGGCCTGTCGGTGTGGCTGCTCGTCGCCGTTTTGGCCCTGTTGCTTGTCGAGCCCCTCATGGCCTGGAGCTTCCGGCACGGCTTTGTGCTCTTGTGCACGCTGGCGGTCTGCGGCCTCGTCGCCCCTTGGACCCCGCGAAACGCCTGGGGAGCCGTGATTATCGCGGCCATACTGGCCGGGGGAGTCGTAGCGATTGTGCGCTACGGGCGGGAACGCAAAGCATAGGCGAAGCGGCGAACCCCTCCCTCGTCAGATGGGGTCAGCGTGGAGTAGACTTATGGGTCTTGCGCCCTCGTTCCAGAGCCTTGCTGAAAGAGAAATTCCGTGACATCGCGACCCCAACCCAAGCCGGCCAAAACTTCGACGCAGCATCAGTCTTATAACGGCGCCGAAATTCTGGTCGAGGCCATGGTGCATCAGGGAGTCGAGTGCATTTTCGCGTACCCTGGTGGGGCGAGCATGCCCCTGCATCAGGCGCTGCTCAAATTCAAGGACAAAATCCGCACGATTCTGCCCCGCCACGAACAGGGCGGCGGCTTCGCGGCCCAGGGAATCGCCCGCTCGACGGGGAAAGTCGGCGTCTGCATGGCGACCAGCGGCCCCGGAGCCACCAACCTGGTCACGGCCATCGCCGACGCCAAGCTCGACAGCGTGCCGCTTGTCGCCATCACGGGCCAGGTGTCGCAGAGCGTGATCGGCAGCGACGCGTTTCAGGAATCGCCCACGATTGCCATGTGCCAATCGATCACCAAGCACCACTACATGATCACGCGGATCGAAGACATCGCGCGGGTCGTGAAAGAGGCGTTTTACGTCGCCGCCTCGGGCCGGCCCGGACCGGTGCTGATCGACTTTCCCAAAGACGTGCAATTGGCCCGGCAGGACGAAACGCCCGACTTCGATCCGCCGATGAACCTGCCCGGCTACCATCCCGAGGCACTGAAGCACCGGCCCGAACAAATCCGCCAGGTGATCGCCGCCGTCCGCCGCGCTCGCCGGCCGATCCTCTACGTGGGCGGCGGCATCATCAATGCCGACGCGTCCGATGAGCTGCGGACGTTCGCCCTGCGAACTGGCATTCCCGTCACGTCGACCGTAATGGGTCTCGGTGCCTTTCCCGGTGAGCATCCGCAATCGCTGCACATGCTGGGCATGCACGGCACGGTCTACGCCAACTACGCCATCAACGAGGCCGACCTGCTTTTGGCTTTCGGCGTGCGTTTCGACGACCGGGTGACCGGCAAGCTGGAAGAGTTCGCCAAGCACGGCAAGATCGTGCACGTCGACATCGATCCGTCGGAGATGCACAAGAACAAAGAGGCCCACATCCCCATCATGGCCAACGTCAAGGACGTGCTCCGCGACCTCAACCGCGAGTTGAAGGACGAGGACCTGCCCGACCTGACCGAGTGGAAAACCCAAATCGCCGAGTGGAAGGAGCGTTATCCCCTGCACTTCAAAGACGCGGGCGACGCCATCCTGCAGCAATACGCCATCCAGGAACTCTGGCGGCAAACCAAGGACGGCGACACGTATATTACAGTCGGCGTGGGCCAGCATCAGATGTGGGCGGCCCAGTTCTACAAATTCTCGCGTCCCCGCCACTGGCTCAGCAGCTCGGGCCTGGGCACAATGGGCTTCGGCCTGCCTGCCGCCATGGGCGTGCAAGCGGCCCGGCCCAATAACCTGGTCGTCGACATCGACGGCGACGGCTCGATGCTGATGAACGTGCAGGAGCTGGCCACGCTCTACTGCGAGAAGCTGCCGGTGAAAATCCTGCTCTTGAACAATCAGCACCTCGGCATGGTCGTGCAGTGGGAAGACCGCTTCCACGGCGGCAGTCGGGCTCATACGTATCTCGGCCCCATCGACGACCCCGAAGCAGTCGGCCAAGGCGACGGCTCGCTCGCCGAGACGACCTATCCCAACTTCGTCAAAATCGCCGAAGGCTTCGGCGTGAAGGCGGCCCAAGTCCGCAGCAAGGCAAAATACCCGGCCGCACTTGCGGAGATGCTGGCATACCCGGGACCCTACCTGCTCGACGTGATCTGCCCGTACCAAGAGCACGTCCTGCCGATGATTCCCGCCGGCCGCACGGTGCGCGAAATTATTACGGAATAAAGACGGAGACTCGAAACGCCATGGCCAGCTACAACAAATATGACGCCCGCCTGGAATCCCTCGTGATGGAGACCAAGACCCTCTGGGATCCGGAAGTCGGCAATCTCTCGCCCGAGGACAAAGCCTGGTTGGCCGAAGAAGTGCAAAAGCACCCCGACCGCGCCGCCAAGATCAACTACGAGCGCTCCCACACGGGCTTCGTCCGCGAAATCACCGTCACGCTGGCCGATGTCGAGCGGATCTACGACGATCGCATGGCGACAAGCTAACGGCCGGCGCATGGCACAGAGGAAAAAAACTCTCGCCACCGGAAAACATCTGCGGATGGTGAGCGTCGGCGGATGGGAATACGTCGAGCGCGTGAGCTCAAACGGCGTGGTGGCCATCGTGGCGGTCACCGAGGTGAACGAGATTGTGCTCACCGAGCAGTTTCGCCCTTCGGTCGCCGACCGTGTAATCGATCTGCCGGCCGGCCTCGTCGGCGACGTGAAGGGGGCTCGTGACGAGGAGTTGACGACCGCGGCGCGGCGGGAGCTGATCGAAGAGACGGGTTACGATGCCCGGCGGTTCGATGTCCTCGGCGTGTCGCCGACGTCGCCGGGGCTCACGTCGGAAACGGTGGCCTTCGTTCGCGCTCTGGGGTTGAAGAAAGTCGGCGACGGCGGCGGTGTCGACGGTGAAGATATCACCGTGCA
>CAYWOV010000163.1:0-2171 GCA_964459965.1 uncultured Planctomycetaceae bacterium
GTGGTCCCCTGTGTTCTTCACTTATGCGATCAGTCGCTGGCGCGGACGAAATTCCACACCGAGTCGGCCTCGCGACAACTGGCTGCTGTTCGTGCTTATTTGGGGACTAACGCCGGCTGTGTTCTTCACGCTCTGTCGGCAGATTCTCGTCACGTATTTGCTGCCGGGTTTTCCCGGCCTCGCATTGGCGGCTGCCGTGCTCGTCGATCGCTGGCTCGAGTCGGAAGACGTTGGGACCTTGCTCAAAGGACTACGCCGCGCATGCCTCGTCCTGGGACTGCTAACGGTTGCCGGCCTGACGGCGGAAGTCGTGCTCAGAGTCGCACCTTTAACGGTCGCTGGTACGATCGTGGCCGCGATGTTTTTTGCCGCGATGTTTTGGTACGGCAGGAAGTGCAGCGACGGACCGATTCTTGTCGCGGCGATGGGCCAGGGAACGGCCCTCTTGATTGCGATCGGCATGATCACCGCGGCACCGTGGGTCGAAGAGTCATTTTCGACTAAGACAATTCTCATGGCGGTCGCCCGCCTGCCGAGATACGCCGAGCGCACGGTCTTTCTTCCGTTCGGCGACGACTATTCGGCCGACTTTTATCAAGAAGCTTGGCTGGGACGCCGGCTCGAGCGCGATCGGCACAAGGGGCTCCAGCTGCTGGTCGACAAGCTGCACGGGTCGGACTCCGAAGTCTTCGTCTTTCGGCGCAAAGAGTGGCAAGAGCTGGAAGGGGCGATCCGCGACGCACTGACGCCGATCGCCGAGACGACCCACTGGGTCGCCTGCCGCGGCAATTCAGCCGGAAACGTGGCACGCTCCGCGGGCAAGGCCCCTGCGACAAATCCGTTCTAGCCGGAGCGCGAGCGCTCACGGTAGCAACTGTGCGCGTCATACCGCCTGACATGGATTTCCGGCTGCCCTCAACGGCGGCCCTGTTTGCCTTGCCCTGAGGCTGAACTAAGGTTTAGCAGCAGGTTCCCTCGACGTGCCATTTCCCGCCGGAGCTCCCTCCCGATGACCGATCGTATTGAAGCTGATCTATGCGCGCCGTCGTACCAGTCGAGGGTGCGAACTCTCGAGCGCGAAGCCGAGAATCAAGTTTATCGTAGAACAGACCGGATGTTTGCCGGTCTACTCGTCTTTCAATGGCTCGCAGCAATTGCCTTTGCGAAGTGGCTCTCTACGCTGACCTGGGCCGGTTCTGAGAGCCACACGCATCCCCATATTTGGGCCGCCGTTTTCCTCGGCGGACTGATCATTTCGCTGCCGCTTTGGCTTGTTTATACGCGCCCTGACTCCGTCATCACGCGGCACTTGATCGCCGTCGCGCAAATGCTGGTCTCTGGGCTCTTGATCCATTTGATGGGCGGCCGGATTGAAACGCATTTTCACATCTTCGGCTCGCTGGCGTTTTTGAGCTTTTATCGCGACTGGCGCGTGCTGGTGACGGCATCGGCGGTTGTCGCGACAGACCACTTTCTGCGCGGAATGTTCTGGCCGCTGTCGATCTACGGCCTGGCCTCCGGGGTCGAATGGCGCTGGCTCGAACACACGGGCTGGGTCATCTTCACGGACGTTTTCCTGATCTATTGCTGCTGGAAGAGCAAACAGGAGATGCATTGGATTGCTGAGCGCCAGGCCCAGCTCGAAGTGACGAACGAGACGGTGGAACGGACCGTTTTGGAACAAACGACGGAACTCCGCGGGAGCGAGCAGCGCATCCGCACGCTAATGGCGTGCTCGCCCGTCGGCATCTTCCAGACCAACGCCAAAGGAGAGAGCGTTTACGTCAACGACTGGTACTGCAAAATCACAGGAATGCCAGCTGAATCGTCAAACGGCTTTGGCTGGGTCGAGCGGATTCACCCCGACGACCGCGTGCGGGTCTTCGACGACTGGAAGCGGGCCGTCGCCTCCGGAAGCGAGATTGTGCTCGAGCATCGCTTCCGCAGCCCGGCCGGAAAGGTCACGTGGGTCTGCGGGCGGGCGGTGCCTCTCCGCGACCCGGACGGAACGGTCAGCGGTTATCTCGGCAGCATGACCGATATCACGGAGCGCAAGGAGGGGGAGAAGGCGCGGCTGATCGCGTGTCAGTCGCCGCGCGTCCTGCACCTGGCGACGCACCTGTTCACGCAGAGCAACCTGTCGGGGGAGGCCGCACGCCCAACGAACCCGA
>CAYWOV010000163.1:2181-6501 GCA_964459965.1 uncultured Planctomycetaceae bacterium
GAGCGCGCACAGCTTTTGGCGCTCACCGGCGACGTGGCCGTCGCGTTGACTCGTCCCACGAAGCTCGATGAGAGCCTGAAGGAATGCGCGGCGGCGGTCGTCTCCCGCGTCGCGGTGGCGGCGGCACAGATCTGGACCTTCGACGCGGTGGCCAACGAATTCGAGCTTAAGTCCGCGGCAGGTCTGTGCACTGGACTAATCGGCGCCCCGCGCAAACTCGCGGCAAGCCATCCCGGCCTCGATTCAATCGTTCGCGAACACAAATCCTCGCTTTCTCCTGAGACCACCCGTCTCTTGTTCGAGGGTAGTTGCCCGCCGCAAAATTTGGAGACAATGTCGGCTTGCGCGGCCTATCCGCTGATGGTGGCCGAACGATTGATGGGAATCCTGGCCGTCCAATCGCCGGGGCCTCTTTCGCAAGCCGGCCAGAATGCCCTCGCCTCCGTCGCCGACACCGTCGCGATGGGCGTCGAGCGGCATTGGAACGAGGAATGCCTCGAAGCCGCCAAAGAGCTGGCCGAGTCGGCCAATCGGGCCAAGAGCGAGTTTCTGGCCAACATGAGCCACGAGATTCGCACGCCGATGAATGGCATCCTCGGAATGACGGAGCTCTTGTTGGAAACCGAACTCACAACCGAGCAAAGAGAGTCGGGGGAACTCGTCAAGTCGTCGACCGAGGCGCTGATGCGGGTGATCAACGACATCCTCGATTATTCAAAGATCGAGGCTGGAAAGTTTGATCTCGATCCCATCGAGTTCAGGATTCGCGATCTGGTCGAAGACACGCTCAAGGTCATGGCGATTCGCGCGCACCAAAAGGGACTGGAGTTGGCGTGCGACATCGACTCCGACGTTCCCGACCGACTCGTCGGCGACCCCGGCCGATTGCGGCAAGTGCTCAGTAATCTCGTCGGCAACGCCCTCAAGTTCACGGAGCGCGGTGAGATTGTCGTCTATGCGCGCGTTCGCGGTCGATCCGCCAACGAGTATGACATCGATTTTGCCGTGGAGGACACGGGGATTGGCATCGCGGCCAATAAGAAAAAGGTGATTTTCGAGCCCTTCGCCCAGGCCGATGGCTCGACGACGCGCCGCTACGGCGGGACCGGCTTAGGACTGACGATCTCGTCGCGCATCGTGGCCTTGATGGGGGGCGAAATTGCCGTCGAGAGCGAAGTCGGCAAGGGCAGCACGTTCCGATTCAACGGTCATTTCGGTATAGCGACGGCTCAAAGCGTCGAGGCTCCGGCGCGCAATCCGATCATGCTTCGCGGACTGAAAGTCCTGGTCGTCGACGACAACGCGACCAACTGCCGCGTCCTGTCCGGCTTGCTCCGCATGTGGGGGGCGCATCCGACCGCCGTCGATAGCGGGCCGGCCGCCCTGGCTGAGATCAAGCGCGCGGCTGCCGCCGGCGAGACGTACCCGTTGCTTTTGGTCGACGCGATGATGCCCGATATGGATGGATTCACGCTAGTCGATCAGCTTCGAGACGAGCCGGCCGTCGCGACCACCACAATCATGATGCTCACCTCGGCCGATCGACAGGCGGACGGGGCGCGATGCCGCCGACTCGGCTTGTCCGGTTACCTGGTTAAGCCCGTCAGAGCCGACGAGCTGAAAATCGCGATCCTCGCCGCCCTGGGCGGCACAGCGCTGAGCAATCGGTCGCCGCGGCCGGATCAAGCGGCGCCACCCTCTCCGCCGGCGGGAACAGCTTCGTCGCGGCGACTGCGCATTCTTCTGGCTGAAGACAACCCGGTGAATCAGCGCGTGGCCCTGCACTTACTCAACAATGCGGGTCATTCAACGCTGGCCGTCGCCAACGGCCTCCTGGCGCTCGACGCGCTTGATCGAGAGAGTTTCGACCTTGTCTTGATGGACGTCCAGATGCCCGAAATGGACGGTTTCGAGGCGACGCGCGCGATCCGTGCCAAAGAGCAAAATACCGGCCGCCGCATCCCCATCATCGCCATGACGGCCCACGCCATGAAGGGGGACCGCGAGCGATGTCTCGATGCGGGAATGGATGACTATCTCTCGAAACCGGTTCAGAAGACAGAGTTGCTCCGCGTGCTTCAGTCGGCCGCGACAATCGCCTCTCCCACCGCGGATGCGTCACCGCCCCTCGACCATGGCGAGCCGGTTTTCGATGTCGACGCGGCCTTGGACCGGGTCGCAGGGGACAAGGAGTTTCTTCACGAAATCATCCACTTATTTCTGGCCGATGTGCTCTGTCGCATGGACGAGATGCAGCAGGCCGTCACGGAGAGAAATTGCAAACAACTGGAAAGCGGCGCCCATGCAATGAAAGGGGCGACCGGCTGCTTGGGCGGCTGTCGCGCCGCGGCTGCCGCCTCGCGATTGGAGGAATTCGCAAAAAAAGGCGATGACGCGAACGCCTCGGAGGCGTTTACCCGCTTGCGAAAGGAGATCGCCGATCTAACGGCCGCGCTTGCCGAGGTCGTGTCGAAGAGCGAGAGGGCTGCCGCCGAGTCACTTGCCGCAGGAAGCACACTCTGATCGAGGAACTGATTTCGTGAAAATCCTGATCGCTGAAGACGACCTGGTTTCTCGCACGATGCTGTCCCGATTGTTGACGTCGTGGGGTCGCGAAGTCGTGGTCACCAGCGACGGCGGCTCCGCGTGGGACATCCTCCAGCGGGACGACGCTCCAAAAGTGGCGATCCTGGATTGGATGATGCCGGATCTCGACGGCGTGGAAGTCTGCCGCCGCGTCCGCGGCCTGACACGGCCGGAGCCGACCTATGTCATTCTCTTGACGGCCAAGGACCGCACGGAAGACCTGGTCGAGGGACTGGACAGCGGCGCGAATGATTATCTCGTCAAGCCGTTCGACCGCCTTGAATTGCAGGCCCGGCTGCGGGTTGCCGACCGCATGGTCGCGCTGCAGCACGAAGTGGCCGAGCGTGTCCGCGAGTTGCAGGCGGCCTTGGACCAGATCCATCAACTCCAGGGCTTGCTCCCGATTTGCAGCTATTGCAAGAAAATCCGGGACGACGGCAATTATTGGCAGCAAGTCGAAGGCTACCTCTCCGCCCACACAGGCGTCCAATTCAGCCACGGCATTTGTCCCGACTGCTACGAGAAGTGCATCGCCGATCTGGAAGCAGTGGCGAAGTGACGAGGAGGGAGGGGGGCGGAGGGAAAAAATGAAGGCACGCTTTCGCGTGCCCTCCCCCCGCCCTCTTCCCTCTACCCTCTGCCCTCTCCCCTCTTTTCATCGAGTACCTGTCGCACCTTGCGGACAAGTGCGTCGGTCGAGAAGGGCTTCTGCAGAAAGTCGATCTCGGCATCCAAGACGCCGTTGACCACAACGGAATCGTCCGTGTAGCCGGACATGTAGAGGACCTTGATGTCGGGGAACTTACGCGCCGCTTGGTCGGCGACCCGGCGTCCCCCGGCTTTGGGCATCACGACGTCGGTGAGCAGCAGGTGGATCGGCCCGTCGTGAGTCTCAATGATTTGCAGAGCCTCGGCGCCATCTCGGGCCGTCAACACACGATAGCCGTTCGCGGACAGGATCCGTTCCGCCAATCCCCGCAGCGTCTCCTCGTCTTCGGCCAGGAGAATGGTCTCCGAGCCGCCGACGGCGACCGGCTTGACGCTGTCGGCTTTCTTCGACACGGCGGAGGTTGCCAATCGCGGAAAATAAATCTTGAACGATGTTCCCCGTCCCGGTTCGCTGTAAACGGCGATCGTGCCATGGCTCTGCTTGACGATGCCGTAGACCGTCGCCAATCCCAAACCCGTCCCTTTGCCTTCGGTCTTGGTCGTGAAAAACGGTTCAAATAAATGCGCTTTGGTTGCGTCGTCCATGCCGATGCCTGTGTCGCTGACGGCCAACATCACATAGTCTCCGGCCTTGGCATCGAGGCGCAGATCGGCGTAGGCGGCATCAAGCGTGGTTTTTTTCGTCTCGATGATCAGCTGGCCGCCGCCGGGCATCGCGTCGCGGGCATTGACGGCCAGATTGAGCAAGACCTGCTCGACCTGCCCTGGATCGGCTTCGATCGGTTCCATCCGCTCTTCGAGCGTCAACCGCAGGTCCACAGCCTCCCCCAGAATCCGCGAGAGCATCTTTTCCATGTCGCGGATGAGCAAATTGAGGTCGAGCACCTTGGGTGAGAGGATTTGCCGGCGACTGAACGCCAGCAGCTGCCGAGTGAGTGTCGCCGCGCGGTCCGATGCCTTTTTGATTTCGACAATGTCGCTCACGACCGGGTCGTCCGGCTGGATTCCCTCGAGCGCGACATCGCAGAATCCGCCGATCACCGTCAGAATATTGTTGAAATCGTG
>CAYWOV010000164.1:0-6480 GCA_964459965.1 uncultured Planctomycetaceae bacterium
GTCATCACCCGCGACAACGTCCCGTTGGCCATTAACGGAGTGCTGTTTTTCAAGGTCGTGAAGGTTGAAGACGCGATCATGAAGGTGCAGGACTACTGGTTCGCGGTCGGGCAGCTTGCGCAGACGGCACTCCGCGACGTGGCGGGCGGCATGACGCTCGATGAGGTCTTGGCCGAGCGCGAGCGGATCGAAAAAATGATTCAGGAGATCGTCGAGAAAAATGCCCATGCATGGGGCCTCGAGATCGAAGGCATCCGCCTGCTGGATGTGGAGCTGCCGGAAGAGCTGAAGAAGATGATCTCCCGTCAGGCGGCCGCCGAGCGCGAGAAGCGGGCCACCATCACCAAGGCGGAAGGTGATAAGCTGGCTGCAGAGAACCTGGCGGCAGCCGCAAAAACGATGGCCGCGAGCCCCGGTGCGATGCAGTTGCGAACGCTGCAGACCATCGACGGACTCGGTCCGACCGCGTCCAACACGGTGATCCTCGGCATTCCGATCGAGATGATGGAGCTGGTGAACAAGCTGTCGACGAGCGGTAACGGACGCGCGAGCTGATCCTCAGCTCGGCTCGTACGGCTCCATGTGGACCAACACGTCGCTCACTTTTGGCAGGGCGGCCCGAATCGCGCCTTTCACCTTTCCGCCGAGAATGTGTGCGTCACGGAGGATCATCGTCGGTTCGGACTGCACGTGCAGATCGGCGAAATAACCGATACCGAGCTTGCGCACGCGAACTTTTTCAATCGCCAGGACCCCCGGCACACAGAGAGCCGCCTTGCCAATTGCGTCGAGAAGGTCGCTCTCCGGGGTGCGGTCCATTAAATCGTTGACGGCCGGGCGGAGCAGACGCACACCGTTGACGCCGATAATCACGGCCGCGACCGCGGCGGCCCAATCGTCAGCCGATTCCCATCCCGGGCCGCCCCAAAGTGCCACGGTGATGCCGATGAACGCGGCCGCCGAGGTCAACGCGTCGCTGCGGTGGTGCCAGGCGTCGGCCATCACGGCCGTGCTTCCCGTTTCCTGACCGACCGCCACCACGCGGCGAAAGAGGAACTCTTTGCAAATGATCACTCCGCCGAGCACGATCAGCGTGAAAGGCGCCGGCGCGCGGTGCGGAATGAGGATTTCGCGAACGGCGAGCATCATAATGCTGATCGCGGCGCCGATCAGCATCAGGGCCACGATGGCCGCGGCAATCGAGTCGGCCTTGCCGTATCCGTACGGATAGTTGTCGTCGGGGGGCTTGCTCGTAATCTCCAGGCCCCGCCAAACGACGAGCGACGAGAACACGTCCGTCGACGATTCAATCGCGTCGGCAACCAAGGCGTAGGAATTCCCCAGCAGGCCGGCCACGAGCTTGAGCGTGACCAGGACCACATTGGTCAACACGCCCACCTGGGCGGCGCGAATTCCCAGATTGATCTTGGAAACCACTGCCAACTTTCTCAGCTTGGGCCCGTCGGTGTCAGCCCCAAGTCGCTGGCGATTGCCTGCATGGCGGCGATGCAGAAGTTAATGTGTTCGTCGAGATCGACGCCCAAGTCGGCGGCGCCGCTGGTGATATCCTCACGTTTGACCGCGGCGGCGAAGGACGCCTGTTTCATTTTTTTCCGCACGCTTTTGGCATCCAGCCCCTCGAGCCGCATCGGCCGCACCAGAGCGCAGGCCGTGATGAATCCGCACAGTTCGTCGCACGCATAGAGCGTCTTGTCGAGTCGCGAGACGCGGGGGCAGTCTTTGAGATAGTCGGCGTGCGATTTGATTGCGTAAATCACGTCGTCGGGATAGCCCTTCTCTTGGAGAATCGCCGACCCCTTAAGCGGATGGTCCGGCGGATCGGGCCAGCGTTCATAATCGAAATCGTGTAACAGGCCGACGCTGCCCCATTTCTCTTCGTCTTCGCCGAACTTGCGGGCATAGGCCCGCACGGCGGCTTCAACGGCCAGCATGTGCCGCACGAGGTTTTCGTTTTTGGTGTATTCGCGGACAAGTGCCAGGTCGGCAGCGCGGCTCAAGGTCGGTTTCCCCCACAAAAGGCCGTTGGGCGCGAGTCATCGATTCTAATCGCAGTCCAAAGGCCCGTCACACCACTCGTGCCGAGCCTTGTCGCTGCGATCGACTTTCGTCAAAACGGAGTCCGGAAATTGCCGCATAAGCGATCGGAAGGAGCAAAGAACGATGTTTGTCGAGTCGCGTGGCGGTACCCGGCTGCTGTTGCTGCTGGCAAGCCTCTGCTGCGCGACGTCTGGCTGCGGTCAGGGCGGATCGCCAACGGAAAAGTCGCCGATCGAGGTATCGCCGCACAATGTCGCACACTCCGGAGATCAGAATGTCGAACTCGCGCTCAATTGGTTCCCCGAGGCAGAGCATGGCGGATATTTCGCGGCGGTCGTTCACGGCTACTACCAAGAGGCCGGACTTTCGGTGAAGATTTTGCCCGGCGGCCCGAGCGCTGCGGTGCTGCAGCGCGTGGCAAGCGGGAAAGTGACATTCGGAATTGAAAACGCCGACCGCGTCCTTTTGGCGCGAGCCCAGGACGCCGACGCCGTGGCATTGATGGCTCCGCTGCAAAAAAGCCCGCGAGCCGTCATGGTGCATGCTGCGTCGAAGTTTCACCGCATTGAAGACCTCGCCGACGTCACGCTGGCGGTTAACAGCGGGGCCACGTGGGTGCAGTATCTCAAGAAGAAAAACCTCCTGGGGAATGTCCGCTTCGTTCCCTATTCGGGCAACGTGGCCCAATTCTTGATCAACGAGAATTACGCCCAGCAGGCGTATGTCTTTAGCGAGCCGTTCGTCGCAGAGGAAAAGGGAGTCGCGGTCCGATGTCTGCTCGTGGCGGACACGGGCTACAATCCCTACACCAGCCTGCTTGTCACAAGCGGGGATACGATCCGGAATCGGCCCGAGCTGGTGCGAAAATTCGTTGCCGCGTCGGCGCGGGGATGGCGGAAATACCTCGAGCAGCCGGACGACACGAACCGCTACATCCATGACATGAACCCGGAGATGGGACTCGAGATTCTCGCCTTTGGCGTCAAGTCGCTGCGACCGCTTTGCTTGGACGGCTTGTCCAATCCGCTGGCGCTGGGACGCATGACGGCCGATCGCTGGAAAACACTCGCCGGCCAGCTGGTTGAAGCGGACGCATTGAAGGCGGATGGCACCGAACCGTCGCGTGCCTTCACGAACGACTTTCTCATCGACGCGGTTCACAGTTCAGCAGGCAAGAGTTCGCACCCACCTTGAGGGAGAACACATGGGACAGCTCGATCAAAAAGTCGTCGCCATCACGGGCGGGAATCAGGGAATCGGGAAAGGTATCGCCAAACTCTTTGGCAGCGAGGGAGCACGCCTGGCACTTTGTGCACGCAACGCGACCAAGCTCGCGGCGACGGCGGCAGAGCTTCGCGCGCTCGGATACGACGTGCTCGAACGACAGACCGACGTGAGCTCGGAGCCGGCCGTCGAGAGCTTTTTTTCGGCGGTGATGGAACGATTTGGCCGCGTCGACATTATGGTGAATAACGCGGGCAACTTTGACGGCGGCCGCATCGACACGGTCACAATGGCGGCCTGGAACAACGTGATCGGGGCGGCTTTGACCGGTGCGTTTCTCTGCAGCCGGGCCGCGTTTCGCATCATGAAAGAGCAGGGCGGGGGGCGAATCCTCAACATCGGCTCGATCTCCGGTCAGCGGCCGCGCGAAGGCAGTGCGCCGTACGCGTCTGCCAAGTTCGGGCTGTGGGGCCTCACAAACGCCGTCGCGCTGGACGGCCGACCGTTCGGAATCCTCTGTAGCTGCCTGCACGCCGGAAACGTCCGCGTGGAGTGGCGCGCCGACCCGCGAGTTGCGGCCAACCAGGAACCGATGATGGAAACCGAAACGATCGCCAAGGCGGCACTGGCCATGGTCACGTTGCCACCGGACGTCAACTTTCTCGAAGCGATCGTGCTGCCCATCGACCAGCCGTATCTCGGTCGAGGCTGATTGCCGGCCTTCCTAGAACCATTTCCGCTTGTCGACGAGGGTGGCCGGCTCCTTGCCGGCGACGAAGTGGCGGATGTTGTCCAACAGCGTTTGCGTGTGGCGTTGGGCAATGTGCGTCGACGCGGATGCGACGTGCGGCGTGATGATCACGTTGGGCATCGTCCACAAGGGCGAATCGGTTGGCAGCGGCTCCGTCTCGAAAACATCGAGCGCAGCCCCCGCGATTTGGCCCG
The DNA here is from genome assembly GCA_964459965.1 of uncultured Planctomycetaceae bacterium. GTDB lineage: Bacteria > Planctomycetota > Planctomycetia > Planctomycetales > Planctomycetaceae > DASPSM01. Next base: position 4,228 of record CAYWOV010000164.1, read on the forward strand.
ATTGCAGCGCAGCCGACAGGTCGGCCAGGTCGATGATCGCGCCGCGGCCGACGTTGATCAAGTAGGCCGTCTTTTTCATCGCCGCGAATTTGTCCCGCCGGAAGAGCTTGTAAGTCTCAGGCGTGTGCGGCGCGGCGATGACGACGAAATCGCTCTCTCGGAGGAGATCGGGAAGCCGTTCGGTCGGCCAGATTTGTGGAACAATGTCGGCTAATTCCCGTCGAACCGGATCGACGCCGAGGATCCGCATGCCGAAGCTTTGGGCGCGGCGGCAGATTTCCGATCCAATGTTTCCCACTCCCACCACGCCCAACGAGCAATCGGAGAGGTGCAAGTGCCGGCGGTCGATCTCGCTGACGAAGGACGGCCCGGCGGCAAAGTCGGCACGACCCTCTTCGCCGCCGATCGGCTCCCAGTGCCGCAGCCGCTGCTGGTCGCGGTAGAGGTGCAGGTTTCTCGCGAACGAGAGCACGAATCCCATCACGTGATCGGCGATCACGTCGGAGAAGAGACCCCGCATGTTGCTCAATTGACAGGGATGCTCGACGAGCGCGTCGAACATGTAATGCTCGAGGCTCGCCGTCGCGGTCTGCACCCAGCGCAGCTGTCGGGCTCGTTCTAACAGGGGCGGCGTGATCTTGCCGAAGAACGCGTCGGCATCGACGATCTCGGCCATCGCCGCCGCTTCATCCGCCGCGTTGACGACCGTCATCGGCCGCGCGGCTTCGCGAATGAGCGACAGTCGTCGATCGTCGACGGGGGGAAAAAGCACGAGCTTCATCGTGGCCTCCGGATCGATTGCACGCACGTTGTCAAGTGGCTGCATTGCACTTTGCGAAGAGAAAAAAAACGTTTCGAAACGTCCTTGCTCTCAAAAACTGCGCGCGGCAGAATGGCCGCCGTCGCGACGACAACTTTGTTAGAAGACACGACGTCCGCGGGCCAGTGCGACGCGTCGATCGGCCTCGCCTTAGTTGTGGTGCTGCCGATCGCCGCCAGCAAGCGTCAGCTTTTATGCAAAGCCGTGCGTGCTTAGTCCAGGTTCCCTTGCAGTCATTCAGAAATCAAGAGGCGGCCCCAATGCAGATGATTACCCGTCGAGTGAACGAAGGATTGGTCATCGAAAACGGAATTCACGTGACGGTTTTGGACATTTGCCAGGATTATGTTCGGCTCGCCATTTCTTCTCCCAATAATACACCGCCCTATCGCGAAGAAACTTTGTATTGGGAAGAGGCCGAGCAGCAGCCCGCCCCGGAGCTGTTGCTGCAATAGATTTGCACGAAAAACACGCATTTCGACGACAAGCCGCCATCAAACTACAACGGGAGGATTGGCTCCTTCCGTTCAAGTTTGAGCGCCGGCCTTGGCGACCCGTGGTTTGGTGCGCACAATTAAAGGCACAAACGACTTGCCTTTCTCGACTCGAGCATCGCACTTGCCGACGATCGCCACCTATAGCGTTGACGAGCTGGCCGCCGACGGTCTCTGCGCGGAGCGTTTGCCGCGGCATATTGCCGTCATTATGGACGGAAACGGCCGCTGGGCCCAGGCCCGCGGGCTGCCGCGGATCGAGGGCCATCGTCGCGGCGTCAAGAGCGTGCGCCTGCTCGTGGAAGAATGCTGCCGGCTCGGCCTGGAGCAACTCACGCTCTTTTGCTTGAGCAGCGAGAACTGGAAACGTCCGCAGCGCGAGCTGAGTCTCTTGATGCATTTGCTCGAGCAATACGTGATCGAAGAGCGGTCCGAGATCATGCGGCAGAATATCCGCTTCACGACGATCGGCCGCCGCGACGGCCTGAAGGACGGAGTGCTGCGGGAAGTCGACAAGACGATCGAGTTCAGCCGTCGGAACACGGGAATGGGCTTGTGCCTGGCCCTCAATTACGGCGCCCGCACCGAGGCGGCCTTCGACATGGGTCACGTCCGGATCCTCGAAACAGCGCACCACATGCGCGATGGCGTCGACCTCGCGGATATTGGCCAGGAACTGGTTGCCGAGCCCCTCGCCCTTGGAGGCGCCGCGCACCAGGCCGGCGATATCGACGAATTCCAGGCTGGTCGGCACGATCTTCTGCGACTTGCCGACGGTTGCCAGCGGCTGCAGGCGCGGATCGGGCACGCCGACGCGCCCGGTGTTCGGCTCGATGGTGCAGAACGGATAGTTCGCCGCCTGCGCGGCGGCGGTGGCGGTCAGCGCGTTGAACAGGGTGTACTTGCCGACATTGGGCAGGCCGACGATGCCGCAGTTGA
>CAYWOV010000165.1:0-1696 GCA_964459965.1 uncultured Planctomycetaceae bacterium
CCCGCCCCCTTAAACGCTCAGGATGACCGGGCTCGCTTGCGGATTACCCCGCGACACTATGCATACCTCAAAATCTCGGAGGGCTGCGACCGGACCTGCACGTTTTGCTCGATCCCCAAGATGCGCGGTAAACACGTCACCAAGCCCATCGAAATGGTGATCGCCGAAGCGCGGGAGTTGGCCGCAGACGGTGTCAAAGAGCTTAATCTCGTGGCGCAAGACACCACCTATTATGGAACGGATTTGTACGGCGAAGTCAGGTTGGTCGAATTGCTTCGCCAACTTGAAGCCGTCGACGGCATCGATTGGCTCCGGCTGATGTACCTGTATCCGATCAACTTCACTGACGAGTTGATTGATGCGATTGCCGGTTCGTCGAAGATTGTTCCCTATCTCGATTTGCCGCTGCAGCACATCAGCGACGCCGTGCTCAAACGCATGCAACGACGGGTCAACAGCCGTCAGACGATCGAGCTCGTCGGCAAACTGAGGGAAAAGATCCCAAATGTCGTGCTTCGCACCACCTTTATTGTGGGATTCCCAGGCGAAACGGACGAGCAATTCCAGGAGTTGACAGGGTTCGTCGAGGAGACACGTTTCGAACGACTTGGCGTCTTTACCTATTCGCTCGAGCCCGGCACTCCCTCTGTGAAACTCGACGGACACCTGCCGGAGTCCGTCAAGATCGCTCGCCGCGACGAGCTGATGGCATCGCAGCAACAGATCGCGTTCGATTTTGCCGAATCGCTGATCGGCTACGAGTTGGACGTTTTGATCGATTCGGTCGACGAGGAGGGGCGACTCGTCGGCCGCACCTTCGCAGACGCGCCGGAAATCGACGCTTGCGTCACCGTCTCGGGAGAGTTCAGCCAGCGAGAAGACTTAGTCGGCGAGTTCATTCCCGTGGAAATTACGGGGCGCGCCGGTTACGACCTGGCTGGCGTGTGCGATAATTGAATGGGGCGTAAGATCGCCGAATTGCCCTAAGCAGCCGTTCGAGTCCTTATGACGGTTACACAAAACACGACAACCGTCGACGAAAATGAGGCCGGCTTGAAAAAAGCATACGGCCCTCTCGACGTCAACGCACTCAACCTCCCCAACTGCATCACAGTCAGCCGGTTGGTGCTGGCCTTTGTGTTGTTCGCGATGATTTCTTACGGCGGGCTGTGGATCTCGTCGGCGGTTGTCTTTGCCGTGGCCGCGGCGACCGACGCCGTCGATGGATACCTGGCACGGCGTTACGGCATGGTCACGACGCTCGGCCGAATCCTGGACCCCTTCGTTGACAAAATCATTGTCTGCGGAGCGTTCGTCTTTCTTTTGGCAGCAAACGATTCCTCGAACGGCGTCAAGACGGGAATCGGACCGTGGATGACGCTGGTCATCATCGGCCGCGAAATGTTTATCACGGGCCTCCGCAGCATCCTTGAGCAGCAAGGAAAAGACTTCTCCGCCAGCATGAGCGGCAAGATCAAGATGGTCGTGCAGTGTTTTGCCGTCGAAGCCAGTTTGCTGTCGATGAGCACAACGTTTAAATCGACCTGGTTTAATGGTCTGCGCGATGTGCTGTTGTGGCTCGCCGTGGCGTTCACAATAGGCAGCGGAGTTCTCTACGTCCGCCGCGCTGCTCGCTTGCTCCGCTCTCCCTAGCGCGAGCCCGCCGATTTCTGCGTTTTCGCGTTTCCTTCATACT
>CAYWOV010000165.1:1796-6462 GCA_964459965.1 uncultured Planctomycetaceae bacterium
CCGTTGAACGCGGGCGCAAACTACATGGACCCTGCCGGTCCGATGTACGCGGCTGGCACTCCAAGCGGCGACCCCGCAATGCCGTATGGTCCGGGTCCGGCAATGGCTCCCGGATATCCGACGGCGCCAGGGCCTCCGGCTTACGGTGCGTTTCCGACGCCGGAGCCGGTGACGCCGCGATGGTACGTGCGAGGCGAGATTGTCTGGCTCTCCCGAGGCAGCCCAAACGATCGAAACTTGACATCCTACAACAACGCATCGTCGACCTCTGATCCTCTCAACAATCGCTTCATCTTAGATACGGATGCCTTACCCTTCGGGCTCGCCCCTGGAACGCGAATCACGCTGGGCCACTATCTCACGGATCGCACGGCGATCGAGGGCGAATACTACGGAGCCAACAACTGGGACCAGCAAACGGGCACTTCGGCTTATCCTAGCTCGAATGGGCTCGGTCCCCTCTCCGCTTATTGGGGAACCGGTGGCGGACCGTTCAACACGTCCGCGTTTTCAAACTCGAATCAGCAGTTTGCTTCGTATCAGTCCAGCTTCAATAGTGCCGAGTTGGGAGTCCGCCAATGGGTTCTTCCGTCACTTTCCGTGCTCTTAGGATTTCGCTTCATCAGCGTGGCTGATCAATTCCAGCTCACCGCGACGAACAACGCGTCCAACATCGACGCGGGACAGGTCGGCTACTATCGCACTTGGACCAACAATAATCTGGGAGGGCTTCAGTTCGGCACGGAATATACGCATGACTTGTACATGCGTTGGCTGTTCTTCTCCATCGAAGGCAAAACGGGAGCCTTCTTTAACTTCGCCGACCAAAAGAACCTGCTGTTCAATACGGGCACGACCTATAACGAACGATCGGCGCGCGAGACGCAAATCGCCAGCATGTTTGACCTGTCGGTGGCGCTGACTGCCTTAGTCAGCGATCATCTCACTCTTCGAGGTGGATACACATTTCTGCTTCTGGACGGCGTGGCCCTGGCAAGCGACCAGCTCGACACGAATCCGACCATGGCCAGCTCGCGAGACTTTCTCGCCGACAAAGGCGCCATGACGCTGCAGGGCCCGTTTGTCGGGGCCGAAATCGCCTGGTAGCGTCGTCGTCTTATCGCTATTCCGGCGTAACGTACGCAGCCGTGATACCGCCATCGACAACGAAGTCTGCGCCTGTGAGGTAGGACGAATCGTCCGAGGCGAGAAACAGGGCTGCCTTGGCCATTTCGGCCGCTTCGCCAAAGCGGCCAATCGGGATGTGCACCAATCGCCGCTGCTTCTTCTCCGGCGTGTTCAGGAAATTCATGAGCAGATCCGTCTTCAGGGGACCTGGGCAGAGAGAGTTGACGCGGATCTTCTCTCGCGCATGAATGATCGCCAACTCGCGGCTGAGCGCCAATACGCCGCCCTTGCTGGCCGTGTAGGCGACCTGTGGAGTGGCCGCACCCATCAGCGCGACGAACGAGGCCGTGTTTATAATTGAACCACCGCCTGCCCGCCGGAGCGCGGGAATTCCAAATTTGCAGCCTAGAAAGACGCCTTTCAGATTGACGGCGATTGTCTTTTCCCAGGTGTCTTCGCTCGTGTTGACCGCGTCATCATCCCCGCCAAGCATGATGCCGGCGTTATTGAAGAGAATATTAAGCTGACCGAAAGCTTGCTCCGCTGCCGCGACCATTGCCTGGCAGTCCGTCGATTTGGAAACGTCAGCGTGCACATATTGGCCGCGTCCGCCTTGCTTTTCGACGAGCGAGACCGTTTCCTTTCCGGCCGCATCATTGACGTCGACTGCAATAATTGCGGCCCCCTCGCGGCTGAAGAGGAGAGCCGATTCGCGACCGATTCCGCCTGCCGCTCCGGTGATCAATGCGACCTTATCTTTGAGTTTCATCGTTGTGAATTCAGTCTGTAATAGTCAGGAAAGCTGCGCGATTGGCCGTCCACCGAAGAGAATTGGGACCGGGCGTCCCGAGAAGTCGAGAAAAGTTCGCGACGGATCGATGCCGAGGTGGCGGTACACGGTCGCCATCAAATCCTGCGGCGTGACAGGATCGTGCAGCGGAAATTCCGATTTCGAGTTCGTTTCTCCGACGACCTGACCCATTCTCAGCCCTCCGCCGGCAATGAGCGCGCTGAAGGCCTGGGGCCAGTGATCACGGCCGAGGCCGATTTGACCCGAAAAATTGACCGGTGCGTGAGACACGCGCGGCGTGCGGCCAAACTCGCCGCAGGCCAGCACTAAGACGCGCTTATTTAACGATCGGGACTGCAGGTCGTCCAAGAGTGCCGAAAGCGCTTGGTCCATCTGCGGCAACCGCTCTCGCTGCGCGTAATCGAGATGAAACGCTCCCGCGTGATCGTCCCAACTGAAATTCTTCGTGGTATCACACGTCGCCGTGGCATCGATGTTGACGACGGCCGCACCCGCTTCGGCGAGTCGTCGCGCCAACAGGCAACTTTGCCCCCAACGATGCCGACCGAATCGGTCGCGGGTTGTCGTCGTTTCATGAGTTAGATCGAACGCTTCGGCGACCTTGTGGCTCGTGAGCAACTGAAAGGCGTCGGTTCTGAAATGATCGATGCCTTCCATGGAGCCGGTTACATCGGCCGTTCGGCGAAAACGATCGAACTGTCGGATAAGCGATCGCCGAGAGTCGAGCCGACGATTGTCGACGCCTGTCACCAGCGTCAGATTCGGCGGCGCGAATCCCGAACGCGACGGATCTCCCGTATCAAATGAACGGTGCGCCACTCCCAAATACGCGGGATTCGTCATGAAAGGTGCACGCTGAACACCAACGTATTGCGGCAAGCCGTCGGCTCGCGCCCCACGGACCCGGGATGCAACCATTCCGAAGTCGGGATGTTCGCTGTGCGCTTGTGACGTCGGGTCGGGGATTCGGGGCGTCTTTCCCGTGAGAACCTCGATGCTGCCGTCGTTATGCGCGGACATCTCATGGTGCAGCGATCGAATGAGCGAAAATCGATCAGCCCGTTGCGCTAAAAGAGGCAGGTACTCGCAGATTTCGACGCCGGAGACGTTTGTGCGAATCGGCATGAGCGGACCGCGATAGTCGCTCGGTGCCGCCGGCTTCATATCGAACGTCTCGAGCTGACTCGGCCCGCCCCACATCCAGAAGAGGATCACGGAGGTGTCGCAGGTCTGTTGGCCAGCCGCCGCGCGGCGGGCTAGGACTTCTGACAGACTCAATCCGCCCAGAGCAAGCGTGCCGACGCGCAGAAATTCCCGTCGCGGCATCGGTCCCGGACAGAAGGGGAAATGCATCGAATCTCCGCAAGTTGGGAGCGTATTTTGGCAGTCGGAGGGCCTGTTCGGGGGCGTACCCACCAAGTCGCGCTTACGCAGGAATTATGTGTTCTTCGATGAGACGCCGCAATCCGGCTCCCGGTTCGCGGCGCTCCGTAGCTCGTTGCCGGCTTGATTCGGCAGGGATAGACTCACTGAGGGCGAGAGCGGCGGGTCGCATTCGGGGGAGACGGACAAAAATGGCAAAGTTCGCATTGGGAATCGGCGTTGGAGCGGTGACCATCGCACTCGTTGGCGGCTGCATGGATTCGCTGTCTAACCAGGCGAAGAAGGATCCGAACAGCATCATCGGCAAGAAAACGGATAAGATCGAGAAGTTCGACCCGAACGCAAAACAGGAAGTCAGTGATTCAAAGGTCCAAGTCGAGGCCTCTCCGTTTTACGCCTTGGACGCCTATCGCCCGGCTGTGGAACAGGTCGAGAAATTGAAAGTCGAACACGCACTCGATCTCTACAATGCGTCGGAAGGCCATTATCCAAAGGACTATGAAGAATTCATGACGAGGGTCGTCAAACCCAACGCAATAACCCTCGCTGTTCTTCCTGGCGGCTGGAAATACGCTTACGACGTCGAGAACCACAAGCTCGTAGTGGTTCATGCACCGGAGGCGGGTCCAAATGGGAAAAAGCCCTGAGCCGGCTTGTGGGGATCAAGCGCTGACAAAAAAGGACCGGGCGAGTGCCCCGGTCCTTTTGGTTTCCCGAGACTAGCCGCTTGTTGCTACTTGATGAAATCAATCGTCAGCGGGTAGCGCCAAACCTGGCCGTGGGATGCTTTGATCGCACCAATTACGGGGTAAACGATCGACAGCACGAGCACCGCAAGAAGCAGCGGAACGCCGATCACAACGATGCACAAGACGATCGATGCGACCAGATAGATCATGGCCGATAGCACCCAGTTCGCGACGATTTTTCCGTGCCGATCGATCTCCGGCATCTCATTCTTCTTGAATTGCCAGATCACGAACGGGGCGACCAGCCCAAACGGGGGCAGGAAGTAGACGAGGAATTGGGACAGATGCAGCAGAATGGCCCATTGCGAAACGTCGTCTTCCGTAAACTCGGCGATTTCTGCACGCTCGTCCCGAATCACGGCGGCTTTGGCCACGGTGAATTCATCGTCGGAGAGAGCGCCTTTTTCGTGCAACTCGTGGAGACGTTCGAGTTCTTCCGACAGGCCGACCGCTTCGCTGCTGACTAACATCCCACGGTTCCTTTGAGAGGGAAATATCGAGTTCCCAAATCCCCGCGGATTGTCATTCGCCGCATCGCCCGATTTCTTGTCCCGATTTTTTGGCTCGATGGGGACTTTTTTGGCTTTTTTGGGGC
>CAYWOV010000166.1:0-6457 GCA_964459965.1 uncultured Planctomycetaceae bacterium
ATCGAGGCTTTGACTCGAGTCGTGCGCTCGTCGGCCTATCGTCGGCTGATCAGCGAGCTGCCCGGATACAATGTCGCCGACGCAGGCACTTTGGAATCGACGGCCCAGCCCGCAGACAGAAAGAGCTGCTAGGCAGTCGCCGAAATCGCTTTCAAAAGACGCCGGGTAGAATTCGGTACGAGACCCGCGTCTGATATTCGCGATACGCCGGATCTCGGCCGAGAAACTGCTCCTCGGCCATCAGGCGGCGCGTCTGCAAGGTCCAGCAAACGGCGTAGGCGGCGGCATTCCACCACGTCGGATTCAGCGCCAGGAATCCCATTTGCATCAAGAAATAACCGCCGTACATGGGATGACGCACGAAGCGATAGACTCCCGATGTCTTGAGTCCGCGGTTGGCCGGCACCATGCCGAAGCTCCGCGCGAGCGTGAGCTTGGCCGCGAACTGCACCAGCAAACCCACCAGCATGACCATGACCGCAACCTGGGGCAAAATCGCGCCCTCTTTGCCGCCCGGCACGACGACCAGGGGCAAACAGGTGGCTGCCGCCGCGAGGAACCAGTCAGACGGAGATCGCGAAATGTCGCTTGTCCGACGGCGGATGAGGAAGAACACGACCACAATTCCTTCACCCACAAGCAGCATCAGGTCGCCGAATCCCCTGGTGGCCATGATGCCCGCCGGCATCCTCGCGACCATGCAGGCGTAGAGCAGCAACACGGACACGCGCTCGACGGCGTCGAGCACCCAGTCACGACGGCCCGGTTTGGCCATCAGATCGGCGCCGATCCGCGAACACGCCACGTCGCTCATGTCTTCTTCTCTCGTGCGTCCCCAACGGGCCATTGCGGCGATTTTGAATGCCGGCCCGGCTCCATCAAAACAGTCAGGAGCCCGCGAGCTGCCGGTAAGCCGCTCGACCGAACTCTCAGAAACCTTAGTTCGTAAGAGTCCATTGGCAAGTGAGTTGCCAGTCGTCGCGGTGCGAACACCATCGCGGCGGTCTGCAGCCGGCGGCAAAAAAAACGGGGACGACCAGGCGTCCCCGCATTCCCGCCGCGGCCGTAGGACCGCAACGAGGCGTTCGCGATAAACAGTTCGATTAGATCTGCGTCGCGACTTTGTTGAAGGTCGTGTTGGCGTTCGTGCCGATGGCCTGAATGGCCGTCAAGCAGACCACGACGATCAAGGCGAGCATGACCGCATACTCGACGGCGGTCGGACCATCTTCCGAACCCAAGAACCGCTTCACGCTAGTAAGGACGTGACTCATGAGAGACCCTTTCTGTAGTTTCGATATCTGTCGTATTGTCGATTGGCTGTCGCACGCGATTGCGTGCCGGACAATGAAAAGTTAGGTCGCCCACCTGGTGAGTCAAACTCGTTTTGCAAAAAGCAGCCTGTTTTTCGCGTTGTTTTTTGGCAACACGAAAGGGTGTGATCCAGCAACAACTGCGAAAAACCCGACGCTTTCGCGGTTTCAGAGATCCGTCGGCCGCGCGGCTTGATGGGCTTTTGCAGCCCGCTCGCCACGTCGATTGCTTTGGCGAGCCGAGACAATTCGACTGCGTTGGGCTGTTTTCGGGCAATTGGCCTTGGCTCGATTCGACAGTTTCATTATTGTCCCAGCCCCTCAATTTCGTCTCCAAAACCCATTTAGACGAAAAGTATTACCATGGCCAAAGCCCGCGGTCGGAACTTCGTTGCGCGCCGAGTCGACTCCATTTCGGTCGTCATGCGGCCGCTCTTTTTATTGGGGTGCGCGGCCTCAATTTTTGGCCGCCTCGCGCCAACCCACGGAGGCGAAGAACTGCGAAATGTCGAATCGCAAAGGCGCGAGTTTGCGATCTCCATTGACGGCACAAAACGCGGCACCTGCACGATGCAGATTCACCGCCGCAACGACGGCACCGTGTGCGTGCGAAGCGAGGCGGAGATCCGCATCAATTACCTCGTCTATCGATACAACTACAGCTCCGCCGGGACCGAAATCTGGAGAAACGGACGCCTGCTCGCGATGGAAAACGTGGCCGACTACAACGGGACGCAATACCGCGTGAAGGTCGCGTCCACGGGCAAAAGTCTGCAGTTGACGGTTGACGGAACGGCCTCGCAAATAGCCCCCGATGTTTGGGTCTCGTCGTACTGGCAGACGCCGGAGCGTTTGGCGCAGGGAGAAATCGCCGATCGCACTGCGGCCGACTCGAATTCGCCGTCCGCTCAAGAACAAGCCGCCGTGCGTTTCGTGTCGATTATCGATTCCGACCAGGGCAAGAAGCTGCGCGGGAATGTGGTCCGCATTGGCGAGGAGAATTTGACGGTCGCCGGAGACCAGAAGGTCTGCACTCACTACCGCATTACGGGCGACGCGACTGTCGACTTGTGGTACGACGCTTCCGGCCGGCTCGTCCGGCAGGACTCGACGGAATCGCGCCACAAAGTCCGCTTTGAGTTGAGCGAGATTGCCGCCGAGTAATTCTCCGCCGCAATTCACTCATTAGCGTTAGCTGCTCGTCGAGAGCGCCGTCGGTCATCGCCTGGCGGCAGCCTGCTGGTTCAAATTCGACGCGTAATACCGCTCGTCGCCCGGCTGCCAGGCATTACGGACAAGGTCGCGGCCGAAGGGCAGCAAAGCCAGCGGAATCAGCTTGAGGTGCTGCAGCGCGAAGGGCAGCCCCACGACAGTGAGCGCCAGTAGCACGGCCCAGAGCAGGTGATGCAGCGCGATGACCCATCCGAAGGTCAGCAGCCAGATCACATTGAGGACCAGCCATAACGGAGAGTTGGCGTCTTTATTCTCGACCAACTCACAACCGAAGGGCGCCAATGTGGCAATGCCGATCTTGATCTGCTGGTAGCCAAACGGAATGCCGATCACCGTCAGACAAAGAGCGATTCCCCCAAGAATGTACCCCAGCGCGGAGAAAAATCCTCCGCACACGAGCCAGATGATGTTGCCCACGAGAGTCACAGTTCGCACTGCTCCTTTGATCGCTCAATCGACCTGCTAAAAGGGAATTCGTGTCCCAAGGCCGAATCTTTGCTCGATTCGGGCTTTCGGCACTGCGATTCGCCCTTAATCCGGGTTTTGCCTCTAAACGGCCGCATCCAGCTTTTGCAGGCGGATAATGTGGCGGCCGCCTTCAAAAGGAGTCTCGAGCCAGACGCGGACGATCTGCAGGGCGAGATCCTGACTGATCATCCGCTGTCCGAGCGAAATCACGTTCGCGTTATTGTGCTGCCGGCCGAGCCGGGCCGTTTCCACGTTCCAGCACAGCGCACAGCGGACGCCGCGTAACCGATTGGCCACCATGGCCTCTCCGTTTCCCGAACCGCCTAGAACGATGCCCCGCTCGTATTCGCCACTTGCCACGGCTTGGGCGGCGGGGCGGATGAAGTCCGGGTAATCGACCGGCTCGGTTGAATAGGTGCCGAAGTCGTGAATTTGGTGTCCGGCAGCGACCAGAAAATCGCCGATGGCGTTTTTGTACTCGAAGCCCGCGTGGTCCGATCCCAAGGCGATTTTCATACTCGGTCCTCCCTCAGCCGTTCCATGATAGACGAACGCCTGGTGTGCAGCCAAAGGAAACCTCCCAAAGGTTTCCTCTCCCCATAAAGTCGTCTTCACGCTAATCTTCCGCCGCGCCGTATCGCCGGGCCATTTGCCGGAAGGGGGGACACGATGGGACACGAGCGCCGCACGCTCCACGAACTGCCGCCCGAAACTGAGGAAGAAACTTTCGATGAACCGGCGGCACCCGGCTGGTTTGCCGTCAGTCGGGGCGCGGCCTTTTTTGTCGGCGCCGTCACCCTGATCGTGATTGTGGGCGAGATGCGATTTCCGCATTTCAATGCCAGCAATTGGTGGCTCGACCTGCAACCGCTGCCAAATCCGGCTGCCCGAGGCCTGCTCGCGTTGACCGCGGCCCTGCTGCTCTTTTTTTCCTTCTTTCCGCGGGCAGCGCCCGCCGTGCGAAAGTTGGCCGCCTTGTGCACGGTCGGCGTTCTGGGCGGGGTCCTTTGGAATACTTGGCGGTTCTATCAGCACGTACCAATTGCGCATTCGGGCGGCGAGATTCCGATTCCGTTTTCCGTACATGCGGCCGGAAGCCTGATCGTGATTGTGCCGGGCCTTTTGGCGGCAGGATGGGAGCGTGCGATCTTCTTCAAGGACTTCCTGATCGGCATGTTGACGATCTCGACATGTGTGGCCGCGTTTCCGCTTGCCCAATTCGTCTGTCTGGGAAAGTCCGACAATCGGTGCCCCGCCGATGCCGTTGTTGTCTTTGCGGATAGCGCGGACGCAGGAAAGAATCCAAATGCCCTGGCAGACCAAGTGCGTCTGGCAGGCGACCTTTACCGTGAAGGCAAGGTCCACAAAGTGATCCTCGCCGGTCGCGGCGAGTCGTCCGACGAGACTCAAAGCACAATGCGGCGTTTGGCCACGACGGAGCGAATTCCCGACAACGACGTTCTGCTCAGTTCGGCTTCCAAGGAAATGGACGCCTCAGTCGCCGCGACCGCCAAAATCATCGAAGAGCAAAAGCTGGTTAAAGTTCTGGTTGCGGCTCCGTTTTACCAGATCCCTCGCATCAAGCTCTGCTGTCAGCGTATGGGACTGGACGTGCACACCGTGCCCGTTCTCGCCAAGCTTCGCCTGCAGGAGCTGAGGCTGCCGGTCCTTCAAGAGGCGACGGAGCTTTGGCTCTGCTATTTGCAGCCAGTCATCAGGTAGGCACTTGCGGGTCGATTAAGCGCCTGACGGATACTTGGAAAAAATCAGCAGACGGGGTTTCCTTTTCGCCGCGCCGCGCGCTAGCATTCTTCTGAAGGCCGATCCCTGCGCGGAGATTCGCCATGCGGCCGAAAGATAAACGCGACGTCGATGATGATTCGGTCGGTTGGCCGGTCCGGACCGGCCGCCGCAAATCCAGCGAAAGCCGGTTCGCTGTCTGGCTCTTCTTGATGACAGCTGGCTTGTTCGCGTCCGCGGCCACGGTGGCCCTGTTGTTGACGCGGATGTTTCTGCCCGCCCCGCGAACCACAACTGGCACGTTTATCGTGCCGACCGCATTTGGCTTTAGCACCATCTTCTTAATTCTGTGCAGTGCGGAACTCGGTCGAGCCCTTTCAGCGGTACGTCGGGAGCGCCAACAGCCCTTTCGCCACTCGCTCTTGCGAGCGCTCGCGTGTGGAACGGCTTTTGTCGGCGTGCAGGCCTTCGGTCTGTGGTGCATCGTGCACAATCTTCAGGCCGACCGAAACGCCGGCGAGGCGGAACTCGGGCCAACGGCCGTTGTCCTTGGAGCCGCCGCGCTGCATTGCCTGCACGTGGTCGTTGCGCTGATGGTGCTGTCGTACGTTACTCTGCAGGGATTCTGCGACCGCTACGATCATGAATATTCATTCGGCGTGGCCGCCTGCAGCTGGTTCTGGCACATCCTCGGCATTATGTGGGTTTTCATTTTGGGCGTGTACCTGGTCGTCTCCTGCTTCCTCAAGGTCCACTTGCCGGTCGTATAGCTGCCTGTTCTGACCAATAGACATGCTCGAGAACCGGCAGCCAAATTGCGGACCGGGCTATTGATAGCCGGCCTTTTGAAAGCGTTCCGCAGGGTCTTGGTGGAAGAAATTGCGGAAAAGCTCGTAGAGCTTGGGATGCTCCCGCTGCATGTCGAGCGACTGCTCGAAAAAACACTCGGTCGCCACGGCAAAGAATTCGGCCTCGTTGACCGTGCCGTAGGGATCCAAAAGCGTGCCAATTCCTCGGCGGGTGCGGCCGATCAACCGGTGATATTCGGTCGTCATTACTTCGGCCCACGTCTCGTATTGGGCACGGTTTTCCAACAGGGGCGCGCCGTCGAAGCCATGTCCCTGCAAGTCCAGCGCGTGGGCAAACTCGTGGAAGACGACGTTGAAACCGTCGTCCGGAATGCGGCCGCTCTCTAAGACATCGGGCCAGGAGAGCACGATCGCACCTACGGAAGAGGCTTCGCCCAGGCGGTAGCTTTTCCCCTCGAGCACGACTCCGCCGGGGCGGTACACGGTTTCTTTGGCCATGTATCCGCCCGGATAAACCAGCACGGAGACGATCGAATCGTAGTACTCTTCGGCCAGTCCGATCGCCAACAGGCCAGCCTGTGCGGCGATTGTGACTTTGATTTCATCCGTCATCGCCAGGCCGTTGCAGCCCTCCCAATTCTTTTCGGCGACGAGGACCTGAGTCAATTCATCCAGCCGAATTCGATCGGCTTCCGCAAGCCAGTTGTAATGCGCGAAATTGGCGACAAGAAATCGGCGCCAGGAGTCTGGAAGCGGCTGCTCGGACAAGTGACGCCGCCGGCGACGACGCAGCCAGCCGAAAACCATGCCGCCCTCAATCGCAGATCACAAACGCTCGGAGCATCGCTATTTGGAGACGTACTTCGCGAACTGCGATTGAAAGGCCTGCAGGCC
>CAYWOV010000167.1:0-6455 GCA_964459965.1 uncultured Planctomycetaceae bacterium
CACGGACCTCAGCTTTATCAGAGCTGCGCTCTAACCAACTGAGCTATGCGCCCCTGTGTGAACGCTCGGACCCGTCTCTCCAGGAGGTGGCTGGGGATGAATTCGGCTGGCCGCTTGCGGCAAATCAAACCTTCGCCTGGTCGGCGAAGTTTTCGCTTCGATGCGGCTAACCGATCCGACGGGACCGAACGGATGATTTTGCCGCCGACCGTCCAACCTGTCCAGCGACATCTGGGGCATTTGCCGCGCCACCCTCAAAGACGTCCGATTTTCGCAGGCTCGCAGACTTGGCGAAGCCGGGTGCGCAGTCCGTTGAGCCGCTGTACCGAAGCTTTCCAGCGAATGACAACGTCCGGCAGCATGCGGCGGCCGTCGATGCGAAAATTGTTGCGATCGCGAAGCATTTCCCGCATTTCGCGGATCGTCGCATTGAAATCGGAATACGTCATGCCAGGCTCGCGCGCGAGCGTCCGCACAAGTCCGGAGCCGATGTTTCCCAAGCGATCGAGATCTTTCAGCCACGATTCGCGTCCGCCGTCCCACGAGTTCAGAGACCAGGACGCTTCCGCTTTGAGATACAGGGTGATCGAACCCGAAACGTCTCCCTCGCGCTGCTTCTTGGCGGCCAGTTCGGCAAATTCTTGACAGCGACGCGAACGCCTCAGCGACCAGAACGCGCGCAACGCGAGATACAACAAGTACGCCAAAAAAATAGCGGCCGCGACCAGCAAAGCCGCGCCGG
Source organism: uncultured Planctomycetaceae bacterium (assembly GCA_964459965.1). GTDB lineage: Bacteria > Planctomycetota > Planctomycetia > Planctomycetales > Planctomycetaceae > DASPSM01. The sequence goes on from CAYWOV010000167.1 coordinate 743, forward strand.
CGTAAAACCATGGCCCGTGCATAGACAGCGAGGAATTTGGCTGTTGAGAAGAGATCCTCTAGGGAAATGTCCTGGTTCCTCAATCATACCCGAGGAAGTGACGAGGGGCGAGAGGAGACGGGAGACGGCAAAGAACAAAGAGGGGGTGAAGCGCGCTTCTCGATTCCCTTTCCCCTCTTCCGTACCCACTTCACTCTCCCCTCATCAGTACAAAGCCTTACAACTCTTTTTGGCGATTGGACATGGAACCGAAAAGAACGTCTTGAATGCGGGCCGGCCCTCCGTCATATTTGTAGATAGGACGGCTTGCCGTCGATTGCGGGCCAGAGCCGACGCCGCCGGCCTTACGGTCAGCGGCGTCGGTTTCGATTGTGATGAATAGGAGTTGAATTGGCGGTGACGTGCCGCCAGAGCGGGCCGTGCGCTTTTTCGATTGTCGGCCGGTCAGGGAACTTTCGGCCAGCGCGTTCGCTCATAAGGGAAAAGGAAGCCCTGTCGGAATGATTGGCTCAGATCGACATGCTCACTCTCGAACGCGATGACAGCGCGCTGTTGCCAGGCATGTTTCGGCTGGCGGTGACCGCGCCCGACGATCCGCAGCCGAGGATTCAAGTCGTTGAGGCAACGTACGCGCTCATCGGCCGGGCGGCTGGCTGCGCGTTTCGCTTCGATCACCCGACGGTTGGCCGTCGCCACGCGTATTTGCAGGCGATTTACGGACGTATCTACTGCATCGATTTGGGCAGCGGCGGCGGAACGTATTGGGGCGAATCGGCGCGAAAAGGGGGCTGGTTCGACCCAGACGAGGTCATTCGCATCGGTCCGTATCAAATCCGGCTCGTCGACACGCTGGGTTTGGGCTCCCGCAGCGAAGCATTCGGCAGTGACTTTGATCCGATGGACCGCCTTGTCGACAAACATGGGAGATTGCCGAAAGTCATACTTCACGTCCGTGGCTCCGAACGGCGGGCCCATTACACAATCAGCCGGCCAATTACTCTCGTCGGCAGTGCGGCTCCGTGCAAATTGCGTCTCGGAGACAAGACCGTTTCGTCGATTCACTGCAGTCTCTTGTGGCTCCCAGACGGCCTGTGGGTCGTCGACCTGGCGGGCAAGAACGGCACCAGCGTTCAAGGCAAGACCGTCCGCTGTGCAAAACTGGCTGAAGGGGAGCGACTTCGCGTGGGTAAGTTTTCACTGCGGGTCCATTACCCCGGTGAACCGGAAGCCCACCGTCGACGGCAAAAAAATAGCCGGCAGCCAATCAGCTCCGAGGTGGAAGAGGACGCAGCGGAGAGGCTGAGCGCGAGCCCGGATGGCGAGCCATCCGCATCGACTGCCGACCAAGCCGAGTTGATTGCGGAACGGCAGGCTCTCGACGAGCGGCAGCAACTGCTCGAAGGCCGCGAGTTGAAACTCAGCGAGGCACAGATGCGTTTGGCCGCCGAGTGGGACCGCCTGCACGCCGACCGCGCCGCGATTACGGCGATCGGCGAAGATCTCGCACGTCGCCACGAGGCACTGTCGATTGAGGAACGCCGGCAATTTGACCAAGCCGAGTCGCTCGAACGCCAGCGCCGAGAAATGGCGGCACGAGCGACCGAGATCGCAGAAACTCGCAAGAACCTCAAGGTGGAATGGACGAAACTCGAGACCGCACGGACCAACTTGACGGATGCCAAACAGAGGCTGACAGCCGAGCGCGATGAATTATCGTCGATTCAGGACGAGCTGCAACGTCGTCGGGTCGAGGTCATGGCGTCCGACCAAACGCCGCAGCAAGAAATCGATATGATTTTCGCTGCGCCGCCGGTCGCTCCCGCTGGCGATTTCGACGTGCTCGAATCGACGCGGCACAACAAGGTGTTTGCGACCGCGCGAAACGGCGACACGCTCGTGGTGATTCCCCTGGGAGACGCAACCGATTTCCATTACGGCGATGTGCACACCGAGTCGAACAAGGTGCGGCGGTTGCTCGAAGAGGGATCTTTCAAGAATCTCGTCGTCGACTTGGGGAGCGCCCCGGTTTTCACCACGGTGACCATCAAAGTCGTGGTCGTGCTCTCGCGGATTGTCTCGAATCGCGGCGGCCAGGCCGTGTTGTGTGAGGCGTCTGACAAGACTCGCGACGTCTTGCAAACGATGAAACTCTTGGAACTGTGGCCGCACTTCGACAGCCGCGACGAGGCGATTCGCTATTTGGCGGGCGCGGGTCATTCGTGAACTGTCCCGCGGTCAACCGGGCGGCAGACCATCCTTCGACAGAACACGGTCCTTGTGCGCCGCTGCCGGGTTTTTCAGATCGCGGTTCTTCTTCTCGCTCGCCCACCAGCGGCGCCAATTGTCCATGTTGTAGCCGTAACCCGGCCTGTAATCCGTGATTTTGAGCAACGCATCCAGAACGGCCGGATTTTCGGTTTTTACCGGTGCCTTCGAGTACACAGAAGGTGTCAGTCCGAAGACTGGCGCCGCGTAAGTGTCGGCGACAGCCGGCGTGATGTAATAGGTGCCGGAGCCTCGATCATCGTCGGCACGTACCCTGGCGTGGTGTAAAGGGTCATCATGTCGACGACCCCGATCCCGGCGGGCACGATCTGATGCGGCTTGCTGACGTAGGCAACAAGGTCGTCGATTAAGTAGGGAACAGCCTCTCCCCGCGGATCGCCGATTTCCGCCAGGGCCAGTGCCGCCCGGCTCGCCAAATCCGCATCGCCCAACCGCAGCGCGTGGATATAGAGCGGACGGGCGAGATCAGCACGGTCCTCGCCGATGGCTTTGCGCGCGTCGTCCCGAACTTGCGGCGACGGATCGAAGAGCGATTGATCAACCAGGTGATAGATGACTTTCGTGCTGCGAATATTGCCGAGAATTGTAACGTACAAGCGGCGCAGCTCTTCGTCCGGGTTCTTGCGAAGGTATTGGGTCAAAGCGGGAATCGCGTCGGGATCGCTAATATCCAGCAGCGCAACACGAGCACGGCGGCTGAGATCGCGGTCCTCACTTGCCAACTTTTTCAGAAGACTCCGGATTTTTGGAATCCAGGCTTTCTCGGCGGCGGTGAGTTGTTTTTTTCCAGTCGATTTGCCAGAGGCCGACTTCTGCGCCGGGTCGGCGCCCCGCTTGATTTGTTTGACCTCGGTGTGATCGAACACAATGAGGCCACCGCTGGAGGTGATCAGCGCGACCGATTTCACGCCGGATCCGGACGGGGGCGAGACCAAATTGCCGTGCACGGTGCTGCCGGTCGTCAGTGTCACGACGTCGCCGCGCGCCGATGTGTCGATGGCAACTAGCGTAACGAGAGCGACGAGCAAAACCGCGATGTGGCGCTTGCGCAAGAGAGCCATGGACGTCTCCGTTCTGATTGGAGGGGCAGGACGGACTCCGCTCTCGACGGATTCGTTGCGGCTAAAACGGATTCGTTGCGGCTAAAGCAGTCACGCGAGGCGACTGACTCCTTATCGTACCGATCTGGCGTGATAGCACAATAAGAAATTGGCAGCTCCGGACTGAACGGGCTCCTGTTGATTGGTGCTCAAGTTTCGCACAAACGGGCATCCGGTCCCCGGAGCGAAGCTCGGGCTTCCCCTGGTAGGCCTCCGACGAGACACCTATAATTCGTCACGTTTGCCCGCCGAATGGAAATCGAGGAGACTCCCGCTCATGAATCATGAAGACAAGCAATCCTACGAAGAAATCAGCCGACGGATTCTCCATCTCCGGGACTCTCTTTGACTACGATCAAAAGCTGAAACAGGCGGACGAGATCAACCAGAAAATGGCCGCTTCCGGCTTCTGGGATGACGGCGAAAAGGCCCAAAAACTCGTCGGCGAACTCCGGCAGCTGACCGCTTCGATCAAACCCATTAAGGAATTGATCTCTCAAGGCGACGACCTCGGCGTGCTTCTGGAATTTGCCGAAGCCGACGATTCGGGAAACAGCGACGACGAATTCAAGGCAGCGTTGACCGCGATTGGCCCCAAGATCGAAGCCGTCGAGCTGCAGGCGACGATGGCCGATCCCAGCGACATCTGCGGGGCTTACGTCGCCGTTCAGGCTGGCGAAGGCGGCACCGATTCGGCGGACTGGGCCCAAACGCTTCTGCGAATGTACCAGCGCTGGGCCGAGACCAAAGGTTACGAAACCGAACTCTTGGAAGAGTCGCCGGCCGAAGAGGCCGGCATTCGCAACGCAACATTGGCCGTGCGCGCCGACTACGCGTTTGGGATGCTCAAGGGCGAAACGGGCAATCATCGCTTGATCCGCATCAGCCCGTTCGACTCGGCCGGCCGTCGCCACACGTCCTTTGCCGCGGTCGACGTGACGCCCGCCATCGACGACGAAACGATTATCGACGTCGACTTCGCCAACGACGTCCGCGAAGACACGTTCCGCGCCGGTGGAGCGGGCGGACAACACGTCAACAAAACCAGCTCGGCGATTCGCCTCACGCACTTGCCCACGAACGTCGTCGTTCAATGTCAAAACGAACGGAGCCAGCACAAGAACCGCGCGCTTGCCCGCAAAATGCTCGTCGCCAAGCTCTACCAGTTGGACCGCGAGAAAAAAGCCGCCGAAACGGCGGCCCGCCGCGGACAGAAGTCCAAAATCGGCTTCGGCGGTGAGACGATCCGCAACTACGTGCTGCACCCCGAGCAGTTCGTCAAAGACACACGCACCGGCTACAAAACCGGCAACCCCACGTCGGTCCTCAACGGCGATCTGGATCCGATCATCGAAGAATATCTTCGCTGGAGCATTGCGAAGGATTAGCTGTCGTCACAACTCCCTTTTCGACCATCGGTTGCGAAACTTGGTCAGAATCACGCTAGGAAATCGCGAACTTGGCGAAAGCTGAACCATGTTCAAAGGAACTTGGTCAAATCCGGACCAAGTTCGGCCGAAATTGGCGTAAAGCTCGCTGACGTTGTTCGCCGCAAGCCTTTGATATATAGCCACTTATATCATATTATATCCCGTCACAAAAACCGGTTCAAGGCTACTTTTTCCAAGATTCTTGAGCCGGTTTTTTTGCGCGATTCTTGTCAGGAATCTTCGTCGACGGCCTGCTGCATTTCGCGGACGAAACGGGACACGAGCGATGGTCGGCGTTTGCCCCATTTCATGCGGGACGCGGCCCAACTGATGGTGAGGTCGGTCATGGCCCGCGTGACACCGACGTAAGCCACACGACGCTCTTCGGCGATCGTGTTTTCCTCATCTTCCAACGATCGCTTATGCGGCAATAAGCCCTCTTCGATTCCCACGAGATAGACTCGCGGGAACTCCAGACCTTTCGCACTGTGGAACGTCATCAGCTTGACCGCGTTTGCGGATGCGGTCTCTTCATCATCCTGCTCTTCATCACGGCCCAAAAGGGCACAATCATCGAGGAAGCCGGCGAGCGACGGCGATTCGGCACGCTCCGCGTAATTCTTGATCGCTTCCCGAAGCTGATCGAGCGCCCCCATTCGGGCGAGCTGCTGTTCGGGCTCGTCGTGCAGGCGCTCGATTTCGGACTTGTAGTCGATGGCGGCGAGCAGGCTGTCGTAGAGTTCCGGCAACGGCGCCGACACATCCGTAAAGTCGCGGCCGAAGCGAGCCAAAAGTGCGCGCAGTTCTTCAAGACCGACAAGCGCTCGAGCCGGAATCTCCTCGGCGGCCTGCGCTTCGGGGATCACGTCCCAAATGCTTTTGCGCGCTCGGACGGCG
>CAYWOV010000168.1:0-6446 GCA_964459965.1 uncultured Planctomycetaceae bacterium
AAACGAGCCTCGTGCAAACCATCGGCCGCTCGGCTCGAAACGTGAATGCCGAGGTGGTGCTTTACGCCGATAAAGTCACCGAGAGCATGCAGCGGGCCATCGACGAAACGGCCCGCCGCCGGCAATTGCAGATCGAGTACAACGAGGAGCACGGCATCACACCCGAAACGATTCACAAGGCCATCCGCCGCGGCATCGAAGAGGAGCGCGACGCCCAGCAGATCGTGCAGCAGGCGGCCGGTCTGCAGTCGGCCGAGCAATACGTCACGCAGGAGCACCTCAACGAACTTGAAGCCGAAATGTTGGCGGCGGCCAAAGAGCTCGATTTTGAGCGGGCTGCTCAGCTCCGCGACCGGATCCTCGAACTCAAGCAGCATCTGGGAGAGTCGGTGCGTCCCAAGTCTGCCGACTCTCCCGGCTTTGCCGATTCTCGGTCCCCTCGCCGCGGCCGTCATCGCGGAATGAAAGGGAAGCGCGTCCCCTGGCCGGAAAAGCCATAATTCCGCGAAATTGATCACGCGTGCCGCTCTGTGAGTTTCGCGTGAACTATATTACTTCGAATGCGGAATTGATCGCCGTTGCCATGCGGGGGAGTGGTTCGTGAGGTTGGCTGAGATCGTCCTCTGGGGGTCGCTTGCGATTGCGCTTTATGCGTACGGTCTCTACCCTTTCGCGCTCTGGCTCTTGTCGCGGTATGCTCGCGGCTCGGCCTGCGGCGAAGATGTCGACGATGCAGCATCATGGCCGTCGGTGACGTTGCTGATCCGCGCCCATCGCGACGAGCACTCGATTGTCGAGCGATTGCAAAATGCGATTGCAGCCGATTATCCGCCCGGCAAGTTGCAAATCCTCGTCGCCTGCAACGGTGAAGACGATCTGACGGCACTCCTCGCGCGTTCGTTCGATCGACGACTGGTCGAGGTGCTTCAATTTCCAAACCGCGGCGAAGCATTTCTGCTCAACGCCTGCATTCGGCAGGCACGCGGCGACATCCTCGTGTTTTCGAACGCTCGCACGCTCATGCGACCCGACGCGATCCGCCGGCTCGTGGGACACTATTGCAACCCGGCCGTCGGCGGCGTTTGCGGCAAGTTCGTGGTGACTGACGTCGCCGGGGATCGCATACGCGATCAACGAAATGTGCGATTCGAAAGCTTCGTCAAGCGCTGCGAGTCTCGCCTGGAAGCCGTTCCGGAAGTCCACGGCGGAATTTACTCGATCCGAAAAAATCTGAGTGTGACCCTGCCGGAAAATAAGCCCGTCGATGATTTCTCAATCGCCACGGCGGTTCGTCGGCAGGGTTTTCGGCTGCTGTATGACGAACTCGCAATCGCAACGGCAGAAGCGTCTGCGATTGCCGAGGGTACGCCCCGTCGCGGGCGAACGCAAGCCGGCCCATCGACTCGCTTTGGCTTTGTCGTGCCGCCGGTCGACGTCCGACGCGGGATTGTTTGCTGTACGTTTTGGCTGCACCGAGTCATGCGGCGAGTTTGCCCGGAACTTTTGATCGCCGCCTTTGTCAGCAACGCCTGCCTCTCCGACGATCCGTTCTATCTCCACATGCTGCTGTTTCACGAACTCTTCTACATTTGCACATTGGCCGTCCTCTTCATCACTGCGGGACGTCGCGGTCCGTGGCTGAGGGCCCTGTTGCAATCCTTCCGCGCGAAATCGACGTCAGTTCGTGGCAAGTCGGCTTTGAATTCCGCCCGAGCGCAAGAGGCCGCCGCGCAAGTCATCCGCTGATCGGTGAGCAGCCGCTGGGGCATTGAAGCATGGCCGTACCGGCGTAGACGCCGGCGAGTCGTCGACGTTATCGTTGCCGTTACACGCCTCACTCCATTCGCATTGCCCTATGAGCGAAGAACTCGCGCCAGTGAATAACATCGCGTCGGCTCAAATGCCGGCCGCTCCCGCCCGCATTGGACGACTCGCCAAGACCGTCCGCTTCTTGTCGCTCGCGGACTTTGGGATCGTCGCATTGGCGACCGGCACGCTCTGGATCGTGTCGGAACGTACCTGGTGGGGAACTCTTTTCACCTTTTTGCCGCGGCATGCCCTGCTCGCCGCGCCGGCGCTATTGCTGGTTTGTTCGTTATACGCCCATCGACGATCGATAATTGTCAATGCGGCCGCGATGATCCTGGCGGCCGGACCACTCATGGGGGGCCGCATTCCTCTCGTCGGGTTCGGCGAGCCAAGTGCGCCGAATGCCACGATCCGGATCGTCAGTTGCAACGTGCAGTGCTTCGAGCCCGATTTCGAGTTGGTGCTGAGCGAAATCAAAGAGATCGCTCCTGACGTTGTCACCTTCCAGGAAGCCATTGGGGACAGCGATTCATTGCCACGGGCGTTCCCCGGTTGGCATGTCCTGCGGGAAGATCAATATTGGGTCGGCTCGCGTTATCCGCTCCACCGACTCGACGTGTGCGCCGCGGGTGTTTTTCCGCGCCCGACTGCGCTCACTGTCCGCATCGACGCGCCGCAGGGACCCTTCGTGTTACATGACGTGCACTTGACGACACCACGGTACGGATTTGAGAAATTGAATCTGAACTCGGTCCTCGACGGCAGTGGACCCCGAGGTGTCGAAGGCTACACGGAGCGACGACTAGCCGAAGCAAGCCAGGTGCGGGCTTACGTCGACAAAATCGACGGCACGAAGAGCGACGGCCGCCTCTTACCGGTTGTGATTGCCGGCGATTTCAACACGCCGAGCGTCAGCAATCTTTACCAGGCAGCCTGGACGGGATTCACAAACGCCTTCGATAAGGTGGGCCTGGGCTTCGGGTACACGGCACCCTGCACGAACCACCGGCATTGGTTCAACGACGTGCCCTGGGTGCGGATCGATCACATTCTCGCCGACGATCATTGGTCGGTTGCGGCTTGCAAGATCGGCCACAGCAAGGGATCCGACCACCGGCTGATTTGGGCGGCCCTTTCGCTCCGTAAGTAAGCGGTTGCATTCTCAGCCCGCGCAACGAAGCGCCGTTTGACGATTTTGACGATTTTTAGGGCGTCGAAGCCAGTGTCCGGCTGGCAGAATTTGGCTAAATTTAGGCCAGCCGTGCTACAGTTTCCTCGGAATATTACTGCCGAGAGGGTGTCGAGTCGTGGCGACTTACTTGGTGACAGGCGGGGCCGGGTTCATTGGCTCGCATCTGGCGACAAAGCTTGTGGAACGCGGCGACACGGTCCGCGTGCTCGACGATCTGAGCACGGGCCGCGTCGACAATATTGCGCACCTGTTGCCGAACAGGATCCAACTTGTCCGCGGCGACGTGACCGATCGAAACCAGGTGCAACGGGCGGTTGAAGGCGTTGACGTTGTCTTTCATCATGCGGCCCTCGCCTCCGTGCCGCGGAGCGTCGATGATCCGCTCGAAACACATCTGGCCGACGCGACCGGAACGGTGACACTCCTGGACGCCTGTCGGCAGGCGGGCGTGCATCGGGTTGTCTACGCTGGGTCGAGCAGCTGTTATGGAAATCGCCCGGAGACGCCCAAGGCGGAGAGCCATCTGCCGCAAGTTTTATCGCCCTATGCGGCCGCCAAATTGGCCGGAGAGCTGTATTGCGAGGCATTCGCGGCATGCTATCCGTTGGAAACGGTGCGGCTGCGCTACTTCAACGTATTCGGGCCGCGACAGGATCCGAATGGCCCTTACTCGGCGGTGATCCCGTTGTTTGTATCGGCTCTGCTCGACGGCAGGCGTCCGACGATTTTTGGGGACGGTTCACAGTCGCGTGATTTCACTTACGTGGACAACGTCGTTCAAGCCAATCTGCTGGCCGCCTCTGCGGTCGGGATCTCGGGACGCGTTTACAACGTCGCCTCCGGTCACACGACAAGCGTATTGGAACTTTTGACGGAGATTTGCGGGCTGTTGGATAAACAGTTCGATCCCAATTTCGCTTCCCCGCGGCCGGGTGACGTCGAGCACTCGTCGGCTGACATCTCGGCCGTCGAGCGCGAGCTTGGCTTCGTTCCGTCCGTCGATTTGCACGAAGGGCTGCGTCGCACGATCAATTGGTACGCCGCACATCGAACGCAAACCGCCGAGCCGACGCTCGGTGGCTGAGAGTTAGTGACAACGGTTTGAAAACAGAGGATCGAGAGATGGACTGGGCCGCGATTCGAGCCGAAGGACTGGCGAACTTCACAATGGCGGTGATGCCGCCGACAATCCAGCTTCCCGCCTTGCCGCACGCCGTCACGCTGTTCATGGAGCGATCGTCCGACGAGCAGTCGACGGTCAAGGATTTGGCCGAAATCCTTGAAACCGACACGGGTTTGACGTTCGAATTGCTCAAATACGTGAACTCATCGTTTCTCGGCCTGCGCCAGAAGGCAAATTCCGTCTTACAGGCGCTGTCGCTCTTGGGACGTCGACAGTCGCGAATGCTGGTCATGGCGACGGGCGCGCAGGCCTCATTGCAATCGCGGAAATCAAAACTGATCAATCAGCAGGCGTTTTGGAACGCCAGTCTGCAAAAGGCGCTCTTCGCACGAGAAATCGCCCTTTTGCTGCAAACCGATGCCGATGTCGCCTTTTCCGGAGCCCTGTTGCAGGATTATCTACTTCCCGTTCTGACCAATGACCTCGTTGATACGTATCTCGAGTTCGTCCAGAATCGCGAGAACCTGCCCGAGACGCTGTGCGAGTTCGAGCATAATCGGTTTTCCTGGGATCACGCGTTGGCCGGGGCCTGCCTGGCCTACCGATGGAACCTGCCGGACGAACTCGTCTGCTGCATTCTGTACCATCACAGCGGCCTGCGGATCCTGGCCCATCCGCAATTGGGTCGCTCACCTGTCGCGGCGGTCGCTCTTTCGGCGATGCTTCCCGAACAGCTCCGGCAGCACTTTCACGGCCTCGAGCTGCTTTCTAAGCTGGAGCAGAAATGGCCGGCCTTCCGCCTGGAACCTCTCGCGGAAACGGTCGACCAGCAGCATGAGACAATGAACTTGGGAGTGCGCAACGACTTCCCGTTGTCGCGACGCTGCAAGTGCGTTGCCGGCGCTCCGGAGGCTTACCAGGACGGATCGCTGAAGACGATCTCCGCTGCTTAATTCGGCCCGCGAGCGCGCCTCGATGCCCTTTTCTTGGATGCACCCGCCGGGCCGTCCGCTCGAGACTCAAGGAGAAAATTGGCCGAATCGGGCCGGAAAACGAGGGAGTGTCTGGAAAGTGCGCTAGCCGGTCGGTAGATTTGCATCGACCATCAACGGAGAAACACCATGTCCACGCCGAGCGGGCCAGACACGCACACTCGAATTCTACTGATTCCCCATCCGAAGATCGTCTTCCTCTATCCTTCGTTCCTGATGGCGATCGTCGCGGGTTTCTACACGTATTTTGCGAAGAATCCGCAAGGAACCGGGGAGCATGTGATCTCGCTGATATTTCTGGCGATCCTCGGGTTCAATTTCGTCGTGATCGCGTTTGACTTTCCGCGAACGACTTCGCTGACAATCTTGTTTGCCGTGTTAGCCGTCGGCATCGCACTTTGGTTTTTCTTTACGGAGTTTCCCGACTGGTGGCCGTGGATTCATCACATTCTGGCGTCGCTGAAGCCGGCCGCTAACGCAACATTCTACTTCGTGTTTGCCGGAATCCTTGCCCTGCTCTTTTTGGGAGTCGCGATCAATACCCGGTTCGATTACTGGGAGGTTCGGCAGAACGAGCTCTTGCATCACCACGGGATTTGGAGCAACCAGGAACGCTTTGCCGCGCCAAACCTGCGGATCGACAAGGAGATCAACGACCTGATCGAGTATTTGTTGCTGGGATCAGGACGGCTCGTGCTTCACCCAAGCGAGGAACGCCGCGCGATCGTGCTCGACAACGTTTTTTTCGTCAATCAAAAGGAAGCCCGGTTAACCAAGCTGCTTGGCGCGCTGCAGGTCGAAGTCAAGACTGACGGGGATCGGACTCCGGATTGAAGCTGGCCGACTTCGAATCGAGAGCAGCGATCAGATCGAGTAATCCTCGGGAATGAAGACCCGAAAACGGCGCGGCGCGACGTGAACCAGGTCGCCCGGTTTCAGCGCCAGCTCGGCGTAGCGATCCAGATTGATCTCGACGTTGAGTTCGAGATTTGATTCCTGCGATTCGAGCCGCACCTTGGCCACCGATCCGTTCGGGTTGACCTGCAGGACTTTGGCACGCAAGGTCGAGTCGTTGGATCCTGTGCGGTCGATGTCGAGTTCATGCGGGCGGATATACGCTGTGGCCGCCCGCGATTCACCGCGCGGACAATCGGGATAGGCCATCTCCAAGCCCGCCAGCAGCATCTTTCCATCTTGGACGCGTCCGTGAAACACGTTGACGTTGCCAAGAAAATCCATCACAAACGGGTTTGCCGGCCGGTCGAAAACCTCCTGCGGAGTGCCGTGTTGCTCGATGCGTCCGGCTCGCATCACGACGATGCGATCGGCC
>CAYWOV010000169.1:0-6442 GCA_964459965.1 uncultured Planctomycetaceae bacterium
CCAAGACGAACATCGTGCGCGGCCCCGCGGGCGACGGCAGCGTTCGCGTTTCGGTAACGAGGAAGCATTCTTCCGTGTGCTGGATTTGTCCCTCGACCATCTTCGAAAAGTCGAATCGGGTGAGTATCACGTCGATCGATCCAGCCCGCCGTCCAATGCCAATCCTCGCTTCGTGGGCGGCGACGCGCTCTCGCAGTTTAAATTTCAGCCCTCGCAAGGTTCCGACCGCGCCGACCGAAAGCTCGTCGTCGATTGTCGGAGCCGGGTCGTTGCCCGCTCGCGCCTGCGCGAGCCTCTGTTTGGCGGCTTCGGCGGCGGCCCTGCCGGCCTTGGTCGACTTGAGTCTGCCGATGACGCCGGGATAAGTTTCGATGATCTGTTTGCGCTCTGCGATCCATCTCTCGGCAAGTTGTTGGTCGACATCCAAGGCGAATAAAGACGCGACAACCAGAGCAGTCACCATGAGCAGCCTTTCGCAGCCATTCGTTCGCCGGCCCGCGGGATTGCGACCTTATCGCCCCGCATTTCGCAAGAGGGCGATCTGGCCCGCGTGGTAGGCGTCGTGGTGGATGATACCGTGCAGCAGCCGATACAGCGGAAACGGCTTGACGTAAGTCACGTTTTCTTGCAGCCGCTCGTCGGTCAGGCCTGCGAGGGCGGCTTCCAAGTCGTGTTGAGTGCGGGCCAGTTCATCGAGCGTCCGTTGCCAGGCTGCGTCATCACAGCCGGGCGGCTCGGGCCAGTTTTCCGCGTCCGACAGCTCGGCGACAGTTTCGCCCCGCAACAGCCGGCAGGCAACCTGGCGCCAGGCGATGGCGTGCAGCACTTCCTGCCAGATGTTGTGGGCACCGGCGATCGGCCGGGCGGCGGCTTGTTCGGCCGTCACCTCGGCCAGCAGTTTCCGCAACGCCTTACCGTACCATGGCTGACCATCGTAACCGTGCTTGAGCAACTGACCGATGCGGCGCACTTCCGACATGTGTGCTCCCCCCTTCTGACGGACGGCGATTGCGGGTCCTACGTTTTCGTTGGGTTCGAGTTGTGTTGGTCGCTTGTCTCGATCCTGCGTACGGGCCGGGGAATTCATTCGCTATTCGGGTAAATACCTATTGCGGTCCCCGCGGAGGTCTGCGTAGTCTGCACAGTTCTTTCCGTGATAAGTTGTGGACAAAAGCTGCAATTCCTGATGAACCCGCCGAGTGTTTGGAGATCGACGAGATGAGTGCGCGAAGCTTGCTCTTTGTACTTTGTTTTATGGTCTTGGTACTAACCCCGTTATCAACGGTCACCGCTCAGAATGTCAATGTTCCGACCAGCCAGTTTGTGTTTGGCGTGTATACGGCGTGGGAAACGACCTACATTCCCGACTACACGGATACGGCCGCCAATCGCCTGCAAAACCTGACCCCCTTTTTGACCAAGACCTTTTTCCCCGTCCTGACGGCAAACAACAGTTTTAACCTCGTTTGGACGACCGATGGTCCTGAATACGTCAGTGCTGAAGTGTCGCAATTCGCCGCGGCCGCACAGCAGTCCGGAGTCATGGTCATCAATGGCTCGGATGGGGACTTCTACTTAAATTCCTCGCAAAACAGTAACGCCTTCATCGCGTCGGCTCTGGGCGACTTAAACGGTTTATGGACGGGAGCCAATCCCAAACCGTTTGCCTTTAGCCTTGCCGACGAACCGCCGGCCGCGGACGCGAAACAACTGGCGTCGTATGTGCTGCAGGCACAGGCTGCAAATCTGCCCGTCACGACCGTCCTGGCTCCGGGAACCATCTCGACGATTTTAGGGTCGGTGAAAACGCTGCCATGGGTTTCGTTCGACCGGTATCCCTTTTTCAGCGATCCCACGTCAGGCCCAACCGGAAACAATTCCTATCCCTATTTTCTAGACATGGCGCAGGATATTGGGACTGCCTATAAAAATGGCAACCCGCAAGTCTGGGCGATGGGCCAGGCTTTCCAGGGAGTCGAAGGCGACTACGAGATTAATTCCAATGGAACGGTCACGGTCTCGGCAGGATCCGGACTTGAGTGGGTCATGCCGACGCCTGCTCAAGTGTCGTGGCAAGCTTGGGCGGCTGCCGCGATGGGAGCCAAAGGGGTCATCTTTTTTACCTACTCTCAGATTCCACAGTGGGTTGCCACCGTCGATAAAGCGCCGCCGGCCAAATCTTCTTGGGCCTATAAGACGAGCTACAATACAGGAAGCTATCCCGGGCTAGCTAGCTTTCCCGAGTACACCCCGGGGCCACAACTCTTGCAGTTGCAGTATCAAACAATACCCGACATTAAATCGATTGAGAATATCCTGCTTGCATCACACACGCTGATTAACTCTCCGCCGAACCCAGCGCCCGTGAGCCTTTCTGGGAAGAAATTGCCAGGCGATTATCTCAATTTCCTCGGCGCGCCGGGAGGTGTGACCTATGTGGCGATCGTTTCGTCGCCGGAACGAACCACAGGCTCGATGACCCTGTCGGTGAACAAGAAGGTCCAGTCACTGGTTCCCATGGGTAATGCGCCAGCCCTTGTCTCGTCGAAGGGAGGCGCAATGCTGATGCTTCCGCCCGGTGGCGGAGCGGTTTATGGGGTGATCGAGGAATGAGGGTACGTCCCGCTTGCTGAGACCCGGCACGCAGGGACTCGCTCGTGACGATCCGCGGAGCGATGGCAAAGGTTTCTTGACGCTTCGCGTCTTCTGCCGCCCTCGCCCGTCCCAAGCCCCCATTCACTCGACCCCGCGCTGTGTCGCACGCACGATTTGTTGCGGCCTTTCAGGCCTTTTTCGATTCATGATCACGCTAACCCGAGGCTCCGCCGGGCCGCAGAATCCGTCCCCTTTGGGGCGTTGAACTCTTCGAATGCTGCTCGAAAAGAGGTGCGTCCCGAGCTGCAATCCCTTGGGCCGTTCTAGCCCAGGAATCAGCCGTGGCCGCGATTCCGGATGAAATGTCGATTTTTTACCGGCGACCCGTGAGAATTGGTGCGGACGTGGGACTAATGGATCTGGAAGGCATTTGGCTTTCAAGTTTGCTCACAGAGAGAATTGATGCACCAGCCGGAAACCCGTCCGAGCCTGATCCTGCGATTGAAAGGCGAGCGGAATGAGCCTGCCTGGACGGAGTTTGTGTTCACCTACGAATCGTTTTTGCGGCAACTCGTCGCACGTCAGGGAGTGGCCGAGCGAGATGCGGCCGACGTGACGCAGCAATTGCTGGCCGCCATCGCCCGCTCGGTGGAAGGCTGGCAGGACGATGGGAGTCCCGCATCCTTCAGGCGGTGGTTGCATCGCGTCGCGCGGAACGTCGTTGTCAAGTTTCTCGCGCGCGAAAGGCGGCAGGTCCACGGCCGCGGCGGGACCGATTTCTATGAGTTGCTCCAGGACGTTCCCCAGCGGCCGAGCGAGGATCAGGTTCGCGTTTACGAGCATGAGCTGGTAGTGTGGGCCGCCCATCAGGTGCGAGACGAGTTTCAGGAAACCTCGTGGAAGGCTTTCTGGGAGACGCTGGTTGCCGGCCGCGCCGTCGGCGACGTCGGCCGAGAGCTGGGCGTGACGCCGGGCAGTATCTACATGTCCCGCAGCCGCATCATGGCTCGTATCCGGGCCAAGATTCGTGAGGTCGACGATGAAACGGCGTAGAGCAATTCCCAAGGTCGCGGGATCACGAGAAGGTCGTCGCTGATGAACAACAAACGCACAATCTGTGATCGCGAACTCCTGCGGCAGTCGCTCGAAGACTCGCTTTCCGACTGCCAGGAGGAAGAACTCGCCCGGCATTTATCCGAGTGTGCGGACTGCCAGCGCGAGCTCGAACGGCTGGCCGCCCAACAAGCGGAGTGGTCGCAGGTCGGCTCGGTCCTCAAGCGGGAAGCCGAATCCAGCGTTCCCACGACGCACTTTCCCGACGGCCTCGACGCGGAACATGACGACGATGCGTCCGCCGATTTTGCGGTCGATTTCCTTGAGCCTTCGTCGGCCCCCGACGCGATCGGACGGCTGGCCGAGATCGAGATTTTCGAGGTCATCGGCCGCGGCGGAATGGGCGTCGTGCTCAAGGGATTTCAGCCGGAGTTGAAGCGGCTCGTCGCCGTCAAAGTTCTGGCTCCGCACCTGGCGGCCAGCGGCGCGGCTCGCCAGCGATTCGCTCGCGAGGCTCAGGCCGCCGCCGCCATCATGCACCCGAACGTGTTGCCCATTTTCACGGTGCAATCGACCGGCAAACTCCCCTTCCTGGTGATGCCCTACGTCGACTGCGAATCGCTCGAACAGCGGATCGCCCGCGAGGGACCGCTCGCACTGGCCGACATTCTGAGAATCGGCACGCAGACCGCACAGGGGCTGGCCGCTGCACACGCTCAGGGGCTCGTGCATCGTGACGTCAAGCCGGCGAATATTCTTCTGGAGAAAGGCGTCGAGCGCGTGATGCTGACCGACTTCGGCCTGGCCCGCGCGGTCGACGACGCAAGCCTGACGCGGACGGGATTGATCGCCGGCACGCCGCAATTCATGTCGCCGGAGCAGGCCCGAGGCGACGCGATCGACGCCCGCTCCGACCTGTTCAGTCTGGGAAGCGTGCTCTACATGATGGCGACCGGCCGTCGCCCGTTCCGCGCCGAGACGAGCTTTGGCATCCTGCGGCGAATCACCGACACCCAGCCGCGCCCGATCGGCGACATCAATCCGGAGATTCCGAACTGATTCGCCGCGATCGTGGAAAAACTGCATGCCAAGGCCCCCGAAGCGCGCTTCGTGTCGGCCGCGGAAGTCGCGCGGCTCCTCGAAGGCTGCCTGGCCCACGTGCACCTGCCCGCGACCGTTCCCCTTCCAACCGCAGCTCGCGTCCTTGCACAAAATGCGTCACAGCAGACGGCAACCAACCGCGTCGCCAGCCTGTTCAGGCGATTTCGACAGGTGGGTCCGTTGGTACGAGTTCGGCCCCTCATGATTGCAGCCGCGGTTGCGGTCGTCGTCGGATTGGCATCGCTCGGGCTGATGGCCCTGTTGCACGAGCGAGGCGGGCCGCAACAAGACAGCGGAACGGCGCGACAAACTGCCGGATTGCCCGGCACCGTCTTGCCCCAAAAGCCCCCGACTTCGGCCGCGAATCTGCCGGCTCCGGTCTGGCGCGATGAGATCATGCAAAAAATTCTCGAGTCCGAGCGCGAAGTCGAACGGCTCGAAGAAGAAACCCGTCAACCTTGGACCGGCGATCAACCGTCTGGACGGGCGGGCTCCTTGCCCGCTCAGAAGAAATCGAACGAAAAAGGAACCGGCAAATGAAACTCGCACTGTCTGTAATTGGGACGATCGTGCTGGGCGTCTTCTCGGCTTCGCTGATCCAGGCGGACGATTCGCCGAGGTCGGCAGCCCCCGGTGCCACAACTCGCAAATCTCCGACGTTTGTTTTGCCGAAGACTCCCGGGGAAGGTTCTCCAAAAACTCCACCGCCGGATTCTCCAAACGCTGAGGACGACGAAAGAACGCCGCAAGTTCGCGTATTTACGTTGCACAACATTCGAGCCGATCAGGCAACCGAGATGTTGAAGAATCTCGGATATCAGGGAACCTTCGTGCCTGACTTCCGCACAAACTCGCTGATCGCGAACGACCGCAAGGGGAATCTGTCCGAACTCGAAACTCTGCTCAAGGCGATCGATCGGCCCGGCGAGGGGCAACGGAACTTTGCACACAACAAGCCTGGAAACCGAGCCGACGCCGTCAGACGGCTTGACACACTGGCAACCGCGACGCGCCCGCCGATCAACGAATCGGCCCCGGAAAATGTCCGCACGCTGCGACTGGCCTTCCAACAGCGCGACGCCCAAGCGGCCTTTACAGCCATCGAACTGCGGCGGTTGCGGCAATCGCTGGGCCCCGGCGCAGACGCACAGCAGAATCCGCAAGTGGCCCAACTGATGCAACAGCTGCGGCAGCAGGTGGATGCCGCGTACGACGCCCGTCGTCAGCTCCAACTGGCCGAAGTCGATTGGCTCCGCCAGCGGCTCGCACGCATCGAACGAGAACTCAGTGATCGCGAAAACATCAAGCAGCAAATCATCGATCGCCGTGTCGAGGAGTTGCTCAATCCCGGCATTCAATGGGATCCGAGCCTCGGCGCGACGACCGAACGGACCCTAAATCAAACGTCGCTCGCAGGCGAAGTCACGTCGCTCGAAAAGGAAAACAGCACTCGCAACAATCTTAAGCAGCTCGCGCTGGCGATGCACAACTTTCACGATACGTACGGCCACTTTCCCAAAGCGGTATCGACCGCTCGCGACTTTGGTCGTAAAACGGAGACCCCACACAGTTGGCGCATCGATCTGCTGCCGTTCCTGAACGCGCTGGACCTGTATCAGCAATACAACATGGATGAGCGGTGGGACGGCCCGAATAACAAGCAACTTTTGGACCGCATGCCGGCCGTCTTCCG
>CAYWOV010000170.1:0-6420 GCA_964459965.1 uncultured Planctomycetaceae bacterium
AACTTGTGGTTCTTCTCTTACTGTTGGTGCCGGTCGTTGGCGATTCGGCGGGGGCCGGGCTGAATGCACCCATTGACGCCAGTCCAGATCAACCCCGTCCAGAACAACCCCGTCCCGGCCATCCGGTCACCATCCCGACGCGTTATAGCGGCGATCGGTTCCTGGTCGTGCCGACGCCGACGCCGGCGGCGGGCGGAAGCCTGACTTTTCTGGCGGACTCGGCCGGTGGAACGTTCTTGTTTGCGGACGTGGCCGAGCGGCTCAAGCTGGCGACGTCCGAATTGCCGGCGGAGGGTGCGCAGGGCCAGACGATGCACGTGGCCGGGCTGCCCGCGTTCAAGCCCGGTGCGGCGATCCCGCCGCCGCTCGGCATGCCGGGCGGGCGGCTGTTTGTGTTCGAACGCAAACCGGGCCAGATCCCCGCCTTTTTCAAAGACTACAACGGGCTGCTTGGTCAGCAGTGGTTCGCGGGCCGCGTCTGGACCTTCGACTACCCCGGCAAACGGCTGCTGTGGCGAGCGCCCGGCGATCTGCCCAAACACGATC
The DNA here is from genome assembly GCA_964459965.1 of uncultured Planctomycetaceae bacterium. Lineage (GTDB taxonomy): Bacteria > Planctomycetota > Planctomycetia > Planctomycetales > Planctomycetaceae > DASPSM01. Next base: position 547 of record CAYWOV010000170.1, read on the forward strand.
CGGCGCACGAGGTCAAACTCGGTTTCCGTACATCGGCCACGGGCGAGCGCGAGACCAATTTCGCGAGGCTTCCCGCACAGGTCGACGGCGAAACAATCGACTTCCTCTTCGACACGGGCGCGACGAATGTTTTGCCCGACAAAGTCTTGAAAGACATTGGCGACGGGGGGCCGGCCGACCGGGGGACCAGTTTTCTCACGCAGTCGCTGTTTGAGAAGTGGCACAAAAAGCATCCCGACTGGCGGGCAATCGAGAACCTGAAGACGATGAGCGGCCGCGCGCTGATCCAGGTGCCCCAAGTCACGATCGGCGGCCAGACGGTCGGCCCCGTCTGGTTCACCGTCCAACCGGACCGGGCGTTTCACACTTTCATGGCCTCGATGATGGACAAGCCGACCGAAGGCGCCCTCGGCGGTTCGGCCTTCCGCCAGCTGATCATCACGGTCGACTGGCCGAACGCGGTGGCCGTGTTCGAGCGTCCGTAAGGCGGCCGGCAGGATGGATGCACCTCGCTGTGCGGATGTTCCCCGGCTAAAATTCACAGCTGGTACTCGAATTCGCGGTCGTGCATTCTGGCCGAATCAACTACGATTCGTGAGAGGTCCACTTAAGCGCCGAATTGCGGACTCTCACCGGCTTTTTGCCGTCGCTCTCGCCGCGGATCGGATGCGGCGGCCGGCATTCGACTTGCTCGCATCGGCATCACCAGGCGAACGTCGAGAGCCTGGTTGGTGTCCGTGTCGAGTGTGAAGATGGTCGTGGTTCCAATTGGGAGGCCCGAGTGAGTCAGATTGGGGAAGCTGGCGAGGACGCGGCAGCGATCCGCGCCCGCGAGCGGATCGTGATCCTGACGCTGGCATCGGTGCAATTCATCTCCATCGTCGACTTCATGATCATCATGCCGCTGGGGCCACAGTTGATGCGGCACCTGCACATCGGGCCCACGCAATTTGGCCTCGTGGTTTCGGCGTACACCTTTGCAGCGGGGCTGGCCGGGCTGGTCGCGTCGTCTCTGGTCGATCGTCTGGGTCGCAAGGCGGCGTTTCTCAGCTTGGACGCCGGGTTCCTGATCGGCACGTTTTTATGCGGCTTCGCGCCGACTTACGGCACGTTGGTTTTGGCGAGGCTGCTCACCGGGGCTTTCGGCGGAATTTTGGGCGGCCTGGCGCTGGCGATTATTGGCGACGTGTTTCCCGAGGAGCGGCGCGGGCAGGCGACCGGCGCGCTGATGTCGGGATTCGCCTTGGCTTCGATCGTGGGCGTGCCCTTCGGACTGTATTTGGGAACCCGCTGGGGCTGGCACGCCCCGTTTCTCTTGCTCGGCGTGTTGGGCTGCCCCGTGTTGGCGGTGGCCGCGATCCGCTTGCCCCGGTTGCGCGATCACCTGGAACAGGGCCATACGAACCGTCACCCCTTGCGTGTGTTCTTCGAGACTTTCACGCACCCGAACCATCTGAACGCGTTTGCCCTGGTGGTGATGCTGATGGTGGCCGCGTTCACGGTGTTTCCGTACATCAGCCCGTTCTTGGTCAGCAACGTGGGGATGGCCGAGGACAAGCTGCCGCTGATGTTTGTCGCCGGCGGCATTTTGACGCTGTTCTCGGCGCCGTTGATCGGCCGGTTGGCGGATCGTTACGGCAAGCTGCGCGTGTTTCGGATCGTGGCGCCGGTTTCCGCCATCATGACGCTCGCGCTCACGAACCTCGTGCCGGTGCCGGCCGTGGTAGCGATCGCCATCATGGCCGGGCTGATGGTCAGCAACTCGGGCCGGATGGTGGCCGCCATGGCCATGATCACCAGCAGCGTTGCGCCGAATCGTCGCGGAGGTTTCTTGAGCGCGAACTCCTCCGTGCAGCATCTGGCGATCGGCTTCGGATCGTACATCGGCGGACTGATCATCGCCGAGTCGGCCGACGGGCGGCTGCTGCACGTTCCGATCTTGGGGCTGCTCTCGGCCGCCGCGACCCTGGTTTGTCTGTGGTTGGCCGGCCGCATTCGCGCGGTGACGAGCGAGGTTGAAATCTCGACCACTGAGGCGATCGCCGCGGCGGGAGAAGCGATGTACGACGTGACTGAGCCGATGGCGTGCGAGAACGTGTGACCCGACGAACCTCGGGAACGCGCGGTTGGAATCGATCGATCGAAATTGATTTCAATCCGTGATGCCCAGCTCGGTCAGCATGAACGCATCCTCGTAAGCTCGCTCTTTGAGAGCACTGTAGCGCCCGCTGGCCCCGCCGTGGCCGGCTTCCATGTTGCACTTGAGGATCAGTGGGTTCTTGTCCGTCTTCAGCGTGCGGAGCTTGGCGACGTATTTCGTCGGCTCGTGGTACAGGACCTGGCTGTCGTTTAATGACGTCGTGACCAGGATCGACGGATAGTCCGTGCGGGCCAAATTATCGTAGGGCGAATACTCCAGCATGTATTGACCCGCGGCCGTCTCTTTCGGATTGCCCCATTCCAAAAATTCCTGGACCGTTAACGGCAGTGATTCGTCGAGCATGGTGTTGACGACGTCCACGAACGGCACGCCCAGGTGGGCCACCTTGCACAGATCGGGGCGCAGATTGAGCACGGCCCCGATCAACAGGCCGCCGGCGCTACGGCCCTCGATCGCCAGGCGGTCGCGGGCGCCGTATTTTTGCTCCACCAGGTAATCGGCGCAGGCAACGAAGTCGCTGAACGTGTTCTTCTTTTTCATCAGCTTGCCGTCGAGATACCACTGGCGGCCCATGTCCGAGCCGCCGCGAATGTGCGCCAGGGCATAGACGACGCCGCGGTCGAGAAACACGAGCCGGTTCGGATCGAAGGTCGGTTCGGTGCTGAAGCCGTACGAGCCGTAGCTGTAGAGGTAGATCGGCGCTTTGCCGTCCTTGACCAGGCCCTTCTTGTAGACGAGCGAAATGGGCACTTTCACGCCGTCCTTGGCGGTCGCTTCGATCCGCTCGCTGACGTAGTTCTTGGCGTCGAACCCGCCGGGCACTTCGGTCGCTTTGAGGAGCTTGCGCTCCCGCGTGGCCAGGTCGAATTCAAAGACGGTGAGCGGCGTGACCAGGCTCGTATAGTTGAAGTGAATGCTGTGCGTGTCGAACTCGGGATTTGCGCCCGGACTGACCGTATAGCTCTGTTCGGGGAAGGGAATGCGATAAGAATTCTTCGAGGCGAAATTGTAAACGCGGAGCTGCGGAATGCCCGCTTCGCGCTCGTCGACAACTGCGAAATCCTTGAATAGGGAGATCCGTTGCAGGAACACGCTCGGCTTATAAGGCCCGAACTCCTTCCAGGCGTTCGCGTCCGTTTCGCCAGTCGCGCAGGTCATCCATTTGAAGTTGATCGCCGCGTCTTTATTTGTGCGGATGTGGAACAGCCCATCGCGGTGGTCGATCGAGTATTCCAGCCCCTCCTTGCGCGGTGCGAAGACTTTGAATTCGCCATCCGGCGTGTTCCCGTCGAGATAGCGATCTTCGGTCGTCGTGGAGCTGACCGAGGTCTGCACCAGGTATTTTTTGTCGTGGGTGCGGTGCACGCCGAGGCGATAAAGCTCGTCTTTCTCTTCGTAGACGAGTTTGTCATGCTCTTTCGGTTCGCCGACGGTGTGGCGGAAGAGTTTGTGCGGCCGCTTGGCGGCGTCTTCGGTGACGTAGAAGATGGTCCGGTTGTCGGCCGCCCAGGTGAAGCCGGCCACTTTGACGAAGCGGTCTTCGAGCAGCTTGCCGGTCTGCAAATCTTTGATCGAGAGATAGTATTCGCGAAAACCGGTCGTGTCAGTGATGTAGGCGTACAAGCGGCCGTCGTCGCTGGCCCCTTCCGGACGGATCGAAATAAATTTCTTCCCTTCCGCCAGCCGGTTGACGTCGAGCAGGACTTCTTCGGCCCCCGCCAGGCTGCCGTGCTTGCGGCAATAGATGGGGTATTGCTTGCCCTGTTCGGTGCGGCTGTAGTACCAGTACCCGTTGTCGCGAACGGGCACACCCAGGTCGGTCTGCTTGATGTGCGAGAGCATCTCGCGGTAGAGCTTCTCTTCGAACGGTTTCAGATGCTTCGTGAGAGCTTCGCGGTACGCATTCTCGCTCGTGATGTACTTGATGACTTCCGGATTGGTCTTTTCCTTGAGCCAGTGATACGGATCAGCGATGTTCTTGCCGTGGAACTCGAAGTGATGAGATTTGGCGGGCGCGACGGGCGGCTTGGGTCCGCCTTTCGCGGTGGCGAACAGCAGCGAGATGAAGAGGGTGGCAAAAGTGCAAAGCTTCACGGGATGGACCTCTTGCAGATGACGACCGACTGGTTGCGACGCAGCAGACTCAAAATACGGCAGACCGTCGAGTATACCGGTCGAATCGATCAGTCGACAGGTGCCGACCCGCCTCGACTCGGAGCCGCGTCGGGGCGTCAAATTCCCTGCTCGAGGACGTCGGCGCGAACTTTGAAAACTGTCTCCCGGCATTACGCCTGGACTTCCCATTCACTGAAACAAGGCGGCAGATGTGGACCAAGTCTCACCAAGTGAACCGGCCGCCGACTCGATGAGCCATGAACCGCGGCCCGTCGGCCACCTCGAACAGGCAACGGGGAGTCTGCCTGCCATCGCGGCACTTTCATTTGTGGCGGGTGCGGCCGCCGGACTCGTGGGCGCCCTCTTCCGCCTGGTACTCCACCAGGCCGACCGCTTTCGCAATTGGGCGATCGCGGGCCTGCATTCAGGAGACGCAGCGCACGGGGCGAATTTGTGGTCGAACCTCGGCGGACTGTTGCTCGTGACGGCGGCATGCGCCGCGGCCGCCGCGGTTGCGGCCTGGCTGGTGCGGCGTTTCTCGCCGTTCGCGTCCGGCAGCGGCATCCCCCATGTCGAAGCCGTCTTGCTGCAGGACCTTCCGCAAGCGCCGTATCGACTGATTCCCGTGAAATTCGTCGGCGGGCTGTTGGCCATCGGTTCAGGGCTGGCGCTGGGCCGCGAAGGGCCGAGCGTTCAAATGGGAGCGAGCGTGGCCCATCTCATCGGCCGCATTTTTCGCCGCCAATTGCCGGATTGCCTGGTGCTGCTCGCCGCCGGCGCGGGAGCCGGACTGGCGACGGCTTTTAACGCTCCGATCGCCGGCGCGATCTTCGTGCTCGAAGAGCTTGTGCGCCGATTCGACACGCGGATCGCGATTGCCACCTTCGGCGCCTCGGCCGGCGCGATCGCCATCAGCCGGGTTTTCCTGGGCGAGCAGCCCGATTTTGCCGTCCAGCTGGAGCCTTACAGCGGGTTCGCCACGGTTCCGTTGCATCTCGCACTCGGAGTCATCGCTGGGTTGTTGGGAGTGGCGTACAACAAGACGATCCTCGGCACGCTCGCCGCGACCGACCGTTTCAATCGCTGGCCGGTCGAAGCGCGTGCTTTGATGATCGGGGCGACGGTGGGCCTGATCGCGTGGTTCGCGCCCAACCTCGTGGGCGGCGGCGACGCGATCACCCAGCGAACGATCGTTGGCCCTGAGCCGCTCCGTTGGGTGGTACTCGTATTCGCACTGCGATTCGTGTTGGGGCCCGTGTCTTACGCGGCGAGAACGCCGGGCGGGCTGTTTGCACCGCTGCTCGTACTGGGGGCACAGAGCGGCTTGATTTTCGGGATTCTCTGCGCTCACGTGTTTCCCGAATGGGCCCCCGATCCCAGAACGCTGGCCGTCGTGGGCATGGCGGCGTTTTTCACCAGCGTCGTGCGGGCACCGCTGACCGGAATTACGCTGGTCACCGAAATGACTGGGAGCTTTACCATGCTGTTGCCCATGCTGTCCGCATGTTTCGCCGCAATGCTCGTTCCGACCCTTCTGGGCAACGCACCTATCTACGACTCGCTGCGAGACGGCACGCTGAAATTACGCGACAAGTGAG
>CAYWOV010000171.1:0-6406 GCA_964459965.1 uncultured Planctomycetaceae bacterium
GGCGGGCCTCGTCGTCGCTGAGCCAGCTGAAGAACGAAATCGTGCTGGGAACGCTCAACCCGCGGTCGCGGATGCGGTTTGCCAGGTCACGCAGGGAACCACCCTTCTGGGCGAACGCTTCCACATCGCCCACCCATAGCTCGACGGCCGAGTAACCGGCGCCGGCCGCCACTTCGATCTGCGACGGCAGGTCCAGCTTTTGACCGCGGATCGTGCTTGTGTTGAAGCAATATCCGAAGGGCTCGCGGCTGTCCGCAGCTGAAACGGCCACCGTTGGGGCGTTTTGGGCGGCGCCGGCGATTTCCGCGAGCGCGGCGGCCGCGCCGCAAACGCCGCCGGAGAGCAGCCATCGGCGGCGATTCAAATCGGTTTCAGACATGAGCGGAGGGTCCAGGGTTCGAGTTCAAATCGCCCGATGCGTGTGCCTGTTCGGTGCGATTCGTTGGCCGTCGATCGAACTCCGGATCCTCACCCTGCTCCCTTTTGTGCGGGTTCCGCGGTTCGTTCACGATCGAAATACGAACGGCTCGTTCCAAACTCTGCAGCGATTGAAACTGACTGTTCGCAGCACAAGACTCATTATGTCCAAACCGGGCGTGTGGTTCACGATCAGTTTAACAGGAGCTGTTAAAGAGGTGCCGATTTATGCGTTCGACCGGGAACGAACTGCGAGAAACCGACGCCGTCACCGTCGCGCGGAGTTTTTTGGGGTCTGCGGCCCTTTTTTAGCGCCCCAAAAAAGCCAAAAAAGTCCCTTAGGGAGTGCGAGAGGCCCCCGGAGAATCGGCGACCGGCTTGCGAGCGGTTTGTATCGCCTTTTCCGCTTTGGCATTGAAGTCGACATCGCCGAGGCGATGGTGGGCGACCGGAATGTCGACTGCGAGCAGCTGCTGCTCGGCCCCCGCCGAGACGCGACCGAGCGTGACGAGGGTTGTCGGCGTCGTCGGAAATTCGGCCCGGTAGCGGGCAATCATCTGTGCAATTCGCGGCGTTTCGACCAAATAATCATTCGAAGTCACGATCATTTGGCTGCCGTCCGTCAGCGTGGCAAAAGGCAATCCGGCGAACGAGACGCGGACCATCGGATGCGTGCGGCGAAGTTCGACCAGCAACTGCACCTCTTGAACGGAGGCCAGCGCCTCGGACTCGTTCAACGTATCGCCAGCCCCCTCGACCAGCGAGGATAAATTCTCGATTCCGACCAGCTTGCGGAGATAGTACACGAAGGCCATTCTCTGCGTCGTCGTGTAGAACTCGTTGGACAGCAAACCCGTCCGGGCGGATTCCGCAACCCCGAGTGCGGTTAGCGACGCATTGAGTTCGACTGCGATCTCGCGGGTCGATTTAAACGCCATCATCCGCTTGAATTCGGCATTGGCGGCCAGCGCCCCGATGCCGGGAAGGCCGAAATTAACCGCCGCTTCGGCCGTCAGCCAGCCCGCGGTGGCGTTGGCCGACATGTCGTCCAAGAGACAAAGCAAGATCGGATTGCGCGACTCGGGATCGCAGCCGAGGAGGCAGGCCAGTTGGTGCCGGGCCTCACAATTGGCCCGCTCACCGTTCGGACTCCATTTCGCCAGCACGATCCGCTTGATGCCAACCGCCGCTCGGTACGCCGAATCGATGGGATCGGTCACGAGGAGGTACGCCCCCTCGGGTGTTTGGCAGGCCACCCGAACGGCACCCTCGACAAACATGGGGTTTTTGTGCGCGATGCGGGAGGCGTACTCGATCGATTTGAGTTCACGGAGACGCAGTCCCAGCATGGCCATTCCATGTGCTGGGATCGTTCCCCATTGCGTTTCGACCTCAAATTGGAATTTGAAGTCGACCAGAGGGGCATATTCACCCAGCCGATAATTGGGGCCCCGCATCAAGTCGGGACGCACGATGTCGGCCGTGCGGAAAACCAGCGATGGTCCCGCCGGGGCCGCGGGCGGTTGAGGCGACGCCGAATTCGCTGGGCTCGGAGGGGTCGAATCGCGAAGCCGGCGGGTGCTTGGATCAACGACGCTGTTTGGCGAAATATTCCCCGCCCCCGTCGCGTCTCCGGCTCCTTCCGGCGCTGGTGAAGGATCCCCAACAGTTCCGGGAGCCGGAGGAACACTTAGACGGTCTGGGCGATGAGCCTCGCTGGGCAACGCGCTCGGAGGTCCAAGAGGGGCTCCCGGAGGCAAAGGTGAAAGGGATGGAACGCTGGACGGCTGCGAGGGGGCCAAAGCAGGAGCCGGCGGAGGCGGCACCAGGGTGTCGGAACTTTGGATTACGTTTGTTGGTGCTTGGCCTGTGGATTCGCCGCCAGCACGGGAGAAACCCGTGATTGGGCCAAAAAACCGCTGCCACGGCGAGATTTGAGTCGTACCCTGGCTTGAACTTGCGTCGGTCGTGGGGCTTTGCGCCGTAGCCGAGCCAGCGGCAAACAGCACAGGAATGACCAGCAGAATTGCCGAACGCAGCATCGCGGCGATTCCCTTCGCGAAATATCCGCGAGGCCCCACTTGTCCCCGCCATCCAGTCGGTGTGCCTTCCTTTAGTATCGGACGAGCCGGTTTTAGGGAATGCGATCGTTGTATCGGCACTCATTGCCGGCGGCATTCCATTTCGCGGTTTTGAGGCCTAGGTCGGCCCGGCAGAGTTTGACGGCTCGGATAAATACGGCGGCCAGCTGAACTTCCCGGTCGCACCCGTAATCCAACGCAGCTTGCGGCGCGGAAGAGAAGAAATCCGCGCGGCCTATTTCCAATATTCCTTGATGACCCACCAGACCGTGAGCCACGGGACGAATAGGGTCACCAGGAACCAATTAAACGGAATGAAATCTAGGTGCGAGAACGGAAAGACACGTCCCTTTAGAACGAGCTGGTCGACCAAAACGGAACCGACCGTACCCCAGCACATGATGATGTAGCCAAGCTGCTTACGCTGGAGCTGCTCATCGGGGGTCAAATCTTTGAATCGTTTGCGGACCGCTGACGGTTTCTTGCCCGCTTTTTTGCTCTTGGCAGCGGCGCCTTTGCTTGCCTTGCCGCTCGATGCCTTGAATGCCTCTTCGGCAACCGCCTCGTCGCGCATTCCGGCGGCATAATATTTGGCGATCCCCTGGTTGATGGCCAACGGCGCCGAAATTACGGCTCGCATGGGAAGACCAAACCGCAAGCGGATCTCTTCCTCAAGCTCGTGATCCGGCTCATCGACGCAGGCAATGAGCACGGTATCCTCGTCGATAAAGAGCGGCAGGCACGCATATCGTTTGACCGTGCTGCGTGGCACGACGTCGAGCACCGAGTCATCCGGGATGACATCGGACAGCTCGACATACGGACGCCCCAATTCATCCGCGAGCGCTTGTGCGGCGGTGGACGGATCGCAGATTTTCATCTGGACGACCGCGTCGCGGAGAGAAAGGCCGCGGGCCTCAGCGAACTTTTCCGCCTCTTTCGCCTGATCGCGGCTGACGACCTTACGGTCAACGAGCAATTGAATAAGTGTCCGACGACCGCCCTGAGGGCCGGTCTCCGCGGCGACACGGCCCCGGCTTTCGTCGTATTCGCGCTTCCGCTCGGGATCGGTCAGACAGAGCATGGCTTTGGCCAGCTCGTTCAGAAGCTCCTGCGACCGGGCGGAGAACTGCCCGGATGCGTATTTGCGAACGTGCGCGTTGAGCTTCTTGTAGTTGGCCCGGATCTTTTCCGGGTCGTCCTCGAATTCGACCAGGCGCAAAAGCTCGTAGTGTCCGGGGGGCCGGGGTCCGTCCGGGATGCCGAGCCAGCTTTTGTAGACGTCCAACGTGGTCATTTGCAGCGCGGCGAGAAATGAATGAAACGGGCTTCAATACCCGCGCCCCAATCGCTACTCGACGTGGTACTCCTTGGCGATCTGCTGGAACGCATCCACCCCCTGACTGTCCAAGCCCTGGCTGCGGATGATCTCAATGTTTGCCTGCTTCTTGCTGGTCTGCTCAACGGCCCTGACTTGTACGCGGCCGCTGCTATCGTAGCTGTAGGTCACATCGACGGGAGAACCAGCCGGCAGACCGGCCGGTAAGCCGACGATCTGGAAATCGGCGATCCGCGTGCAGGCTTCGGGGTCGCTCGCCTCGCCCTCCAGCACGTAAATGTGGATGCGCTGCTGGTTGGGAGTAGTTGTCACGAACCGCTGGTTCACCTCGTTAGGGATCGCCGTGTTCTTCGAAATCATGATGTAATTGCTCTTGCGGTTCGGATCCATGGGATCCGTGATCTGCACGCCGAGCGAATGCGAGTTAACGTCCGTTGTGTTGACCGCGCGGAGGCGGTCCACGACGGCTTTTCCCAATCGGCCGCGACCTCCCGTCTCTTTGGCTTCCAGAATCGCCGCGTGAATTGCCGCGCCCTGTGCGACAGCTTCCTCCGGAATAACGTCGCGGCTGGGCTCTCGGCGGCAGACTTCTTTGAGCATCTGCTCGACGACGGGCATGTAGGTCGACCCGCCCGCCATGATGACATCGTCCAGCTCGCGAGGATCAACTTTTGCCTGCTGCAGCACGAGTTCGCTTGTGTCCTTGGTCCGCTGCAACAGGTCGGCCGTCATCCGTTCGAAGTCTCCGCGTGTCAGCGACACGGTGAGCGTCTTGCCCTTGTAGTACAGGCTGATCGGCACTTGCGACCGGACGCTCAACTGGCGCTTGGCGTCTTCGCACTCCTGGGTGAAGGCCCGCAGCGTTTCCGGATTCTCCCGCGGATCCTCGGAAAACTTTCGCTTGAACTGCTCGCAAACGTGGTCCACGATGCGCTGCGTCCAGTCGAGACCGCCCAACATCACGTCGCCGTCCGTCGCCAGGACACGGAAATTTGTCGGCGTATAGCGGACGACCGTCACGTCGAACGTTCCACCGCCCAGGTCGTAGACCAGAATCGTCTTCTCCTTAGTCTTCAGGTCGCTGCGGCCGAGTTCGCCTTTGATCCAGGCGTAGGCCAGAGTGGCGGCCGTCGGCTCGTTCAAGATGTCGACCACATTAAGACCGGCGATCTTGCCCGCATCCTGGGTCGCCTTGCGGCGGATGTCGTTGAAGTAATACGGGACTGTGATGACGGCGTTCGCGATGGTCCCGATCCGCTTCTCGCAGTCCTGTTTCAGCTTCTTCATGATCAGGGCGGAGATGAATTCGGGAGTCAGCCGCTTGTTCTGGTAGACAATGTAAAAATCCTTGTTGCCCATCTGCCGCTTGATGGCCTCGACGATGTGCGACGGATCTTCGATCGAGATTCGCTCGAATGACGGTCCGACCAGCACGTGCCCATCCTCGCCCAAGAGGACGACGGAGGGGGTAATCGGCTTATCGTCGGCATTATGGATCGTGACCGGCTTTCCCTCGGCGTTGACCTGCGCCAGGGCCGAGTAGGTCGTGCCGAGGTCGATACCGATCGTGTTTCCTTCTTGAAATGGCATAGGAGTGCTTTCAGAGTCTGGAACAGAGAAATTAGCTAATTTTGACAGTCAGCCCAAGGGGAATCAAACGCTTATTTCGACCGGGCAGGGCCACATACTTCGTGGATATTAAATCGGATTCATACAGTGGATACAGTTTGCCTGTCTCATGCTTCCCAATGAACGCTCCGTCGATCGGCTCCTAATTCACTGTGCCTCGATCGGCCCTGAATCCGAAACCTCCGCACCAAGTGCATCCAAGTCGCCCCGCTGGAAGAGTTCCCGTCCGAGTTGAAGTGCAATGCATGTCGCACGCTCGACATCCCGTTCACAACAAAGATCGTAGCAAGGGACGTCGCCCAAAGGGTTGTAATCAAAGAGGGAACACATTGGGAGTGCTTTGAATCGCCCCAGCAGTTCTTGGTCGCCGCCGAAGGTTAAGTGGAAGGTCAGCCCCGTCGAGTCCGTTCCATAGACCATGTTCTCCGACACAATCTGAAACAAATGCCTCGTGAGCTTGGGATCCTTGGGACTCGGAATCCGTCCGGCCATGACAATGAAGTTGCGGCGAGCCGCGGCAAGCTGATCGACGGTGAACTGCAATCCTTCACGAAGCGTAGGGAAGATTTGGCATTCGTCCTTGGACTCCTTCTTCTCCGGCACGTGCTTCTCTGGTTGCCTCTTTGGCGGCATATTTGCGGGATTCTTAGCGGCTTTTGTCTGTCGCGCAGGCGTCTTTTTCATCGCGCTGACTCCGTTATGGTGTCTATTTGCGCCCTTTGTTCGATCGCATCCTGGAAGAGCGACTCCAGTTGCCGACGCGGCCGGTGATATGGCTGAGCCGGAATTGGGCATGCTTCGTCGCGACGCACCGTCGCTTGGAACCCGCCTCACTTGTGAATCTTTCCGTCACACCCGCGATACCGTTGCGCGCATTTCATACTGCAAAAGAAGCAACCGCACGCTTCACACTCAATCGCCTCAAGCACGCTGACGTCTC
>CAYWOV010000172.1:0-6374 GCA_964459965.1 uncultured Planctomycetaceae bacterium
TCGGAATTCGCGCGGCCCGTAGCGGACGATTTCGCCGTCGGACCAGATTCCAGCCCGCTTACATTCCGCCATGAGGGAAGGCGTCGAAGACTTGTGGAGGAGTTCGTCCGAAAAGACGTCGGGAAGAGTCCAATCGAGCGATTTCGCATTCCGCGTCGCCGGCCAGCGAATGGCCGCAGTCGCAAGCCCCTTGCGCTTGGCAAGGTCATAGATCGTCGGCACTCGGACAAGCTGCTCTTTGTCGAATTCCGGATCCGAAATCAGAATCACGGGCTTGCCGCGCGCGCGGTCGAAGTAGTCGTTTCCGACGACGCCATGTCGCGCCGGCATCACGCCGGTCACAAGTGTTGTGTGATTCGGCCAGGTGACGGTCGGTGCGCAGGCCTTCATCAGCGAGGCCTTTGCCCCCGCTTCGGCCAACTCTCGGATCGTCGGCATTTCGGCCCGCGGATCGTCCATATAGAAGGCCGCGAGGCCGTCCACACTGATCATGACGACGGCCCGGCTCGAATCGGCGCCGGCGGTCGCATCGCTTAGCAACGAGACCAGGACGACGACTGCGGCCACGAGCTGGACTGCTGCGCGCATCGCAAAACGGTTGAAGCACATCGGAAAAACTCCTCTTCTAGCAGACGACATTACGGAGGAATTGTGAAGTGCCGGTTAGGGAGCGGTTCGCGTCTAGTGAAGGTCGCTAATTCTCGCGAAAAAGCCGTTGGAATCCTTGGCAAGACGGTATTCGCGGCCAGCGGCGACCTGGGCCCAGTTGCCGTCTCGAATCCGACTAGGTATCAGACCCGGTTCGGCGAGAAAGCGAGATCTTCTAGCTCGGGCGGCACCGATTTCTAGCCGAAAGGGCGTCGGTAAGCAGAAATCCCGAGGCGGCCCTCTCCCACTTTATGCAGGCGGAGGGTTCTTTACGCGGTCCAAGGTCATTTCAAAAAACTTCCGCCAGGTCTTGCCGTCGCGAGACATCTCTCCCGTCTCGAACCATTGCCCCTTGTCATTCAGCTTGATGACGTAGCGAATTTCCACTGCGTTGGGAACTCGAAAGCCCCATTCGAACCGTCCATCGGCGATCTTGGCTTCCGCGTCGACGTATGTGCCGCGATTGGTGTAGGCTTGGAAACGGTATCGCTTTGCCTTCTCGTCGAAGGTCGCGACGCCAAAGGCGTTGTGAACGACGGTGCCTTCATTCTTCTCGCCGGCTTTTCGCCGGTGGATTCCTTCCATCGTCACCAGCAGCCCGCCGAGTTTGTCTTGCACTGTTTCCGTTCCATGCGACTGTAGTCTCTGCCCGGGAGCAAATTCCGTCCAGCTTTCGCCTTCCCATTTTCCGATTAGAAAATTGAGTTTCTTCATCGCTTCCAACTGGGCGGCAGGTGATGGCTGCTGGCCCGCGGCGGGTGCGGCGGCCAGAAGAAAAAAGAAGGCGGCAAGCATCAAGTTCGCATTTGTTTTCATAAGCATCCCCATTGGTTGATCGCGGTTAGGATCACCGCGGGCCTGCCCCAAAAGCGCCCGCACTCGATGCGACTCAGCATAAGACAGCGAACAGACGGGTGGGTGAATCTTCATCAAATCTTGATTTGTTGCTGGCGGCCGGTCGAAATACGATGGGCGACAATGGGGATCTTCTCTTTCCCTGGCGGCAAATTGATTGCCGCCCGCGGTCGAACGGCGGATGCCGCGATTGGGCGCGGTGGTCGCGAATGCCATGGCGGATTCACTTTTCGAACGGCTGAGTCCCAGCTTGACGGTCTCCGAGCTGCCCGGTTTCAGCGAGCGCGTGGCGCTGGAAACTCCGGCCAGTGAGGTCGCCCGACTGTTTGAGCGGTTTGCCGATCTCGTTGGCGTAATCGTCATCGACGAATCGTCGGGCCGATCCGGCGGCGACGAAATTGTCGGCGTGCTTTCGCGTGCCGCATTCCTCGAGCGGCTGAGCCATCCGTTCGCGCTTGAGCTATTCATGAAGCGGCCGATCGCCCAAATGGCAGACGTCATTGACATCGAACCGCAAATCGTGGCGGCCGATTGCGGCGTGCACGAAGCGGCCGGAACGGCCCTGCATCGGCCGGCAAGTCGGGTCTTCGACCCAGTCCTCGTCGCCGATCCCGTCGGCGGCGTCAGGCTGCTCGACGTGCATACGCTCCTGTTGGCCCAGTCGCGTCTGCTTGAACTGGCCAACGCCACCATCCGCGAGGCGAAAGAGGCGGCCGAGTCGGCGAGCGTCGCGAAAAGCCAATTTCTTGCCAACATGAGCCACGAAATCCGTACGCCTCTCACGGCAATTCTTGGATTCGCAGAAAACCTGCTCGACCAATCGACGTCCGACCGGGAGCGTCGCGAGGCCGTCGCCACGATCCTCCGGAACGGCGAGCACCTGCTCCAAATCTTGAACGACATCCTCGATCTCTCCAAGATCGAGGCCGGGAAGCTCGCGATCGAACGGATCGTCGTCTCTCCGGCGCGGCTCGCCGCGGACGTCGTCGCCATCATGCGGATTCGCGCGGACACAAAGGGCCTCTCGCTGGCGATGCAATATGGCAGTGCGATTCCTGAGACGATCGATACCGATCCCACACGTTTGCGCCAGATTCTGATCAACCTTCTCGGCAACGCGATTGAGTTCACCGAACGAGGCGGGGTCGAACTTCATATCCGGCTCGACGCCGATCGGGCCGAACCCGAGCCGCAATTGCGCTTTGACGTGATCGACACGGGCATTGGCATGACCGCCCTTCAACAGGCCAAACTGTTCGAGGCCTTTTCTCAGGCCGATGGGTCGACGGCTCGCCGATTCGGCGGAACGGGACTGGGCCTGGCGATCAGTCGTCAATTGGCCCGCTTCTTGGGTGGCGACATCACAGTCGAGAGCGAAGTTGGCTGCGGCAGCAAGTTCAGCCTCACGATCGCCACCGGTCGCATCACGGACATTCCGCTCGTTGATAATCCGCTCGACATCAGACAGACGCGACCGCTGGCCGATCGGGTCGATTTAGACGCTGTCAGGCTCGATGCCCGGCTCTTGCTGGTTGAGGATAGCCCCGACAGCCAGCTGCTGATCGCGTCGTTTCTCCGCAAGCTCGGCGCCGAGGTCGACGTGGCTGACAATGGCATGGAGGCAATCGAGAAGGCGCTCGCCTTGCAGCACTCTCCGGCGCCGTACGATCTGGTCTTGATGGACATTCAAATGTCCGTGCTGGACGGTTTTCAGGCGACGCGAATCCTGCGGAACGAGGGCTTTGGCCAGCCGGTGATTGCATTAACCGCCAATGCCATGAGCGGAGACCGCGAGGAATGTCTCGCCGCCGGCTGCGATGATTACGCAGTCAAGCCGATCAACCGGTCCCAACTCGTCCGTCAAATTCAGGCCCTCGTCGCCCGCGGAAAATCGACTGTTCTAAACTCGGACGGATTCCCATGCGCAGCTGATATCCTTACGCAAATGCCGGAGTCAGCACACATTGACTCCGTGCCGAACGCCGACGTTGCCGACGAGGCGCCGCTCATCGACTATCGCGTCGCTCTGTCGCGCGCGGGCGATGATCGGGAACTCGCCCGCGAGGTGGCCGAGATCGCCATCCCGTTGTTTTCCGAATGGCTGACCGAAATTGATCACGCCTTCGATTGCGAAGACTGGCCAACCGTCCGGCGCCTCGCCCACACATTGAAGACATCGGCCGACAACTTGGGCGCAGGGGCGGCCCAGTCAGCCGCGTTCCGGCTGGAGCAACTTGCGGTCGAGCACAACGCCCTCGAGGCGCGCGAGGCGTTCGCGGAGGTCGAGCTTTCCGTTCGGCGACTCTTGCCGGCGCTTTCGCAATTCGTCAGCGAGATTGCCAGCGGAAGCTGACGAGATTTTCCGAATGACGGGGATCCGCCGCTCAACCCTGCCATCCGCGCGTGGTTGAAGCAAAATAAAGTGCGATCAAGTTAATCGGCGGATGGAGTTCGCGGAATCTTGATACGCAGAATTCCCGTTCCGCCGACCGCCAGGGGACGCGGCAAGAAACGGCTGTAACAAGTCTGCCGATTCTACGCTCGACAAGTTGTGGAACAGATCGGAACCGGACGTGCAAACCGGGAAAGAAGCACCAACCAAGGATCAAAAAAAGGGGAGCACTCAAAAATGTTTCGCAAATTCACGGCGGCGGCCATGTCGGCAATGATCGTGGCGATCATCGTCTTATCCACCTGCGATTTGGCTTCGCGGGCAATGGCACGCGGCCGAGGCGGTGGTGGTGGCCATCGCGGAGGCGGGGGCCATGTCCGACGCTCGTCGAGTCGGCAAAACCACGTCAGTCATCATCGGACATTCTCCCAGAATGCACATCAGAAACACTCGTTCGCTCAAAATAAGCACAAGCATTCGCAACACCATCATCGTCGCCATCGTGGATATTTCGGTTGGAACGGCGGCGACGGCGACTTCGCAGATGGGGACTTCGCAGATGGCGACGTCGATCCTTCGGAAGGCGACGCTGCTGCGGCTGTGCTGCCGATTACGTTGCTGAACCCATCAGAAATCGGGCGGCCCGTGAGCTACACGCTCGATTCAGGCAACTACTCGGTCGATCCCGCTGGCAGCAAAGTGCATAACGAAGGGACGCAGACGATCGTCTTTGACCGTGGGGGAGCATTCGGACAGGCAAGTTACACCTTACAGCCCGGCAATTACCGCTTCACCATGACGGACAAAGGCTTGGACCTCCGCACGGTGACTCCCCAGGTCGCCACGGATCAGGTCGCGGCCGACACTGTGGTTAATCCTAAGTAAATTCTGCGAATGGCGGAACCGCCTGTGTGGCCGCCACAGTCTCGCAAAGCCTTCAGCCCTGGACGTCCAGCCGACCTGAACGAGGTTGGGTGTCCGGGGCTGAATCGTTATCGCCGGAGAGCACGTTGATTGCCTTTTTGAAGCCTTCGCGTTGTGCGAAGGCTTCGTGCAATCGCTGGGGAACGACCCCCACCAACCGCATCCAGGACCGGCTTCGGCTCCTCTTTGACTGGCGCCGTGGCCTCTCTGTGGGCTGATTCCACAGTGTCCTTATTCAGCTTGTCGGTAGCTCCTCGGCTCGCTTGTGGTCGCTCTACGAGCAGGGGGTCAAGACCGATCCAACGGGCGATCACCTCCTGCCCGAAAAACGATCGTTTGATGGCATGTCCGGGAAAAGGTGTGAGATTACGGGAAAGCGCCAGAGGTGACGACAAAATGCGCCTGTAGCGGCGGAGCGTGATCGGGTTGGACCAAAGGTGCGGGTCGCCATCACAGTCAGTCAGTGGAGGACATTCACGGCGGGCAGTCCGCAAGGGCTGCCCGCGCAATTCGTCAAGACCGACGACGAAAACGGGGGTGCCGACTTAGGGTCAGTTCAATGTCGGCTCGGGAAGGTGGCCGACGCGACCAATCGGCGCGTCAGTCGAGAAAGTTCAGCCGACGTTTGCTCTCAGTCCGAGCGGAGCAGAACCGGCGCCGCAGGCCCTGTCGCTGATGAGCTGCGGATAAGAGACGGGGCACGATCAGCCTCCCAGCGCGCGGGAGATCTAAAGGCGCTCCAGTGCCAGGTCGGAGGCGCCAAGGATTGCGAACACGGTTAGACACAACAACAACACTATCAGAAACGCAGGCAGATTGGCCCGGTCTCTCATTGGGAGAACTCCCGGTCTGTGGTCTCGGGGGTGCTTATGGCGCAACCTGCAACAACCGCGCCATGAGCCAAGTCTGGCGTTAGACGCGAGAATCGCAGCGATTGGGTCAACCAGCGTGCATAAAGAGTGTGCAAAGTCGCTTGCGGGGAGCGCAAGTCGAGTGCGAAAAGCCGTACAGAAGAAAGCAGTTGGCGGAAGTCGCCAAAGTGCTAGGCACCTGTTTCTGCGGGTCTGCGGGCCAAGTGCGACACCATCAGACTGCAAAAGCAGCGCGACAGTCATACGAACAACTAGACGGCGACTGACGACGGTCACCAGGCGAGGCTCACGCGCAACGGAGGGCTTGAACGTTCGTCACCACGCCAGGCTCGCTGCAGACGCCTTTCGGCTCCGCCGAACAAAGTGAAACCCACCGGCTGGCAAAAAGCCCGAAACCAGCAGCGTGATGGAGGCGGGTTCGGGGGTGGCGACTTCGGGGTTGAATGCGAACGTCCCCGCGTCAAATCTCGGCACTGGCGTGAAGTTTCCAACACCCGAGCTTCCACCACCCGCTGGAGGCAAATCAAACGTGGCGCCAGAATCGTAACGGGAAAGAGCGGTCGGAACATTGAAATTGATCGATCCGCCCCCATTGTTCAACGTCGCGGCTGTCACACCCGTGAAACCGGAGTTGTAATTGGGATCATTGAACGAGACCACACTGTAATTTCCAGGACCGAGAG
>CAYWOV010000173.1:0-6369 GCA_964459965.1 uncultured Planctomycetaceae bacterium
CGTTCCTGCGCGAGCTGGGAATAGATCGATTTTTGCACCTGATCGAGCGAATTTGTGCCGCCATCGCGAAAGAACTCGACCTTGAGGAAGAGTGCGTCGCGCTCGACGTGGAAGCCATCCTGAGCCAGGGCGCGAATGCGGAAGCGAAACCATCGTCCCTGGCCGGCCGAAATGTCGGCGACGGTTTGCGAGAGCGATCCGCTCCGCGCGCCGTCGTTGTTTTTGTCGCGGCCCGAGAGAAGTCGCACGCAACGGCCCACCTGTTCCGACTGGCGGTCGGAATATTCTCCGTAGAGCACATCGCCTGTGATTGTGAAGCCGGCAGGCGACTTGCCGTTTTGCGCCTTGTCCTGGAGGCCGGAATTCGAGTTGAGAACACGGTCCGCTGCAGAGGCCGTCGTGGCCGTGATAATTGCGGCAATCATAATGCCGATCGGCAGCGGACCGCGGTGGGAGAGTTTCATGGTCTTCACACGCTTTGCGAGCGGGCAGATCGCGAATCGACTACTCGGGACGATCGGGCCGCTGCGGGCCTTGCGGTCGGTCGTCGTTGGGCGGTCCACCGTCGCCGCCCGGGCCACCATCGCCACCACGACCGCCGCCACCGGGTCCACCCGGGCCGCCACGTCCCCCGCGATTGCGGGGTGCGTGTTTCGCCAAGTCTTTGGCGAATTTCAGCAGCTCGGCGCGATCGAGCTTGCCGTCACCGTCGGCGTCGAATTGCATCGCATGCTCGACTAGCCGCTGTGGCGAGGGAGATCCCTGTCCGCGGCCCGCCTGGCCGTTGCCGCGACGCCGTCTGGGAGGACCGTCTTGATCCGGCCGATCAGCCGGATCGCCGCCGCGACCTGGACCGCCGGCACCGCCGTCAGGGCCCGGCGGGTCGCCTCCTCGGTCACCTTCTTGACCTCGACCTGGGCCACGATCGTCAGGTCCGCGGCCTCCCGGTTTGCCAGGACCATCGGGGCCGCCTTCGCCGGGCCCATCCCCCCCGGGACCGCTCGGACGGCCCGCCGGTCGCAGTTCATCCTGAGTCAGTTTTCCGTCGCCATTTTTATCGAGCTTCTTGAGGGACGCCGACGCGTTGGCGATTTCCTCCTTGGAGAGCTCCCCGTCGTGGTTCGTGTCGAGCGCTTCCATAAGCGGATTGGGTGGATGCCCATGTCGGCCGCCGCCGGGAGGGCCTTGCGGCCCGTCCTCGCCGTCGCGAGGACCTTGACCATCGCGTTCGTTGTCTCCTTGGGGGGGCCGCTCGGGAGGTTGGGCCACAACGGCCACCGCGCCGAGCGCACAAATCACGCCGATTGAGCCGAGCACGTAACGCAGCCGAAGCATGTCAATCTCCCATATGTCGGAGGGGGGTTCTTTTTGCGAGTGGCGCATGAGCCATTAGAGAAGTAACGTAAGCCCGGCGTCCGCATCCACCGCCCAAATCTGAAAACGCGCGAAAAGGCGGGAAACGCTGAGCCGTGCTCGAATCGGCTGCCTTTCGGCTAACCTGTCGTCGCACGGTAAGTTGCGCACGAGCGGGGGCTTTCCCAAAGCGAGACTTCCACGACGGGCAGGCCCGCGCCTCGGGCGTGCTCAAAAATGAGGCGCGCGATGTTCTCGGCCGTCGGATTTCTCGGAATCAGGACCAGGGGTTCGCCCAGCGACTTGAGGTGCGGAACGGCCGGGTCGTCTTCACGCAGGATCATGCGGTGGTCCAATTCGGAATCGATCCACACGCAAAGCGAACGCTTGATGTCGGCAAAATCGACGAGCATGCCCCGTTCGTCGAGCGATTCGGCCTCCAGCACGACCACGGCTTTCCCGTTATGGCCGTGAAGATGCCGACACTTCCCCGCGTAGTCGAGGAGACGGTGGCCGTAGCAAAAATCGATCTGCTGACTCACGCGGTACATGGCGGATGACCGTGCGGGCGATGCCCAATCCGTGCTTGCCGCGGCGGTCCATGCGAGTGTTTTCGCGGTCGGCTGTCCTGAGAACCGTGCGGAGAAAAGACCAAAGCGATTTTAGGTCCGCACGGTCTCTGGAACAAGCAGGCCTCGGGCACCCGCGTTGCGAGACGCGACGGTCACCGACACAGCGGATTCGGGTTGGCTACTCAGTAGCCGACTCGCGAACTCTGCCGCGAAATAACCCATCCGCCAATCACAATCATCAGGCAGGCGATGAGATACTCATAGCTCGTGGCAGCCTGCATACGCATCAAAAAGAACTCGCACCAACGGCCGGCACAGTATTCCATGACTAGCCCTTTCGTCGACCGAGGATCGACGAGAGACGTCGACAACCGGTCAACCTGCGACCTGGCGGCACAGCACCGGCCCGTGTGCGGGACCACCGTTTATCGCATTCGAAGTAAAACTGTGAACGAAAAAGATAGGTAAGGGTCTGTCGAGATTTGTTGGAATTTTGAAGATCTGTGATGTGGTGCGAGCTGCCTGGCTTTGCGTCGAATGACGCCCCTGCGAGCCCGTCTATAAATAAAGTCTACGTCGCGGATTGGCAGCGGCAGCCAAAATTCTGGCGATCACTTTATTTCCGCTTTTCGAAGCCTGCGGCCAAATTAAAGAACTGCAAGGTGAATTTTCATCACTTCGGTTCGGCCAACCCCTCAAGAATCCACCGCAGCAAATGGGCCGCGGCCGATCGCTGCCGGCGCAAGCGGCACACCTTGGGGCTCTTGATTTTGTCCCCCGGCTCGTTGGCCAGTTCGATCTTTTTGACTTTTGGCTTCGTGCCCCTGCTCGCTTGACCTCGCCGCGCAAACGCCACATAGACCAGCCCATCCTGGGCCGGGGGTGCTCCGGGTCCCAAATGGCCGGTCACCGATGCGGCGATTTCTGCATGTGGCGTGACGGCGAGCACGCCTGTGGCCATTTTGGCAGCCACCTCAGGGCTGACAGGTCCGGGGTTCCGCAGCAGCCTTTTTGGCACCCCCAGCCATTCGGCCTTGGTGGCAATTTGGTAAACGACGGCTGACCCGCAATGGAACTCCGAAACCCCGGGAATCCGCGCCAACAGGGAGGAAACCAGGCCGCCGGTGCAGCTTTCCGCGAGGACGATTCGCAGGTTTAGAACCTTAAGACGGTCCACAACCTGTCCGGCCAACCGGTTTAAATCGCGTTCGCTCAAAATGGCCCCCGGCCGGACGTTTGGATGCTGTTAAATTGGACAATTTGCGAGCACTGAAAGGATCTGGTGTGACTTTGTTGAGCGACCCCTCCGCTCTTCGAAGCGGGTCGCCGGCCCGGACTCTTCGGAATGGCGAAAGTGTGCTTTGCGTGCCGATTATTCCATCTAGGTGACCACGACGGGCACCACCCGCAGTCTTCGCCGCACAAATCGCTGTTCGATCGAGCAATTTGCTCGAAACGGGCGGCCGTGCTGCCGGCAAGGCGCGCGTTCCTCACGCCGCCGCCCGTCGAGGCATCCATGACCTTTGGGGGGCCGTCCGGAAAGCGATCGGGTGCCGTTTGGCGCTGCGCCAATTGGGCCGTGATCGCCCCGGGAACGAAAGGGATCGTATGCCAGGCTGCTTTGGCCGACAAGCCGCGCGACGCTGCGCGCTCCTCGGCTCCCTGCTGACGATGGCCGCGTTTGGATCCCGTGTTCGCGCCGACGACGGGGGCGGGATTAGCGAAGTCCTCGGCATTCCGCGAATCGTCAGCAGCCCCCAATACAGTGAAATCAACACACCGCAGCAAACTCAGGCCGACAAGACATCCACCCCGTCGACCGCTCGCAGTCGGGCGATGATCGAGGAGCGGATCCGAACGGTCAAACGGGCCTCGTCCGGCAAGGCGGCCCGCAAGGTCGCGCTGGCCGCGCTCCCCTTGGACAAAATGTCGCCCGAGCATCGCGAGCGCGTGCAGCAAATTGCCAACGCCAACAGCATGTTCCGCGAGTTGCCGACCTTCCGCTTCGAGGTCGACCCGCGTTGCTACTACTTTTTCATGAAGCATCCGGATGTGGCCGTCAGCATTTGGCGCGTGATGCAGATTTCCGAATTCCAAATGCACCAGACCGGCCCCGACGGCTACGAAACCGACGATAGCGACGGCACGAGCGGCGTGATCGACGTCGCCTATCGAGGGCAAAATGAGGTCGTTGTCCTTTGCAACGGCGTCTACCACACTCCGCTGTTGCCCAAGTCGGTCAAAGCCAACGGCGTCTTGCACGTGCAGGTGAGCTTTGAACGCGATGCGAACGGGAAGACGTACGCAACGCACACGGCCCGCCTCTTCGTCACGTTCCCCTCGCAGACGTTCGACACGGTCGCCCGCATCATGTCGCCGGTGAGCAACACGATCATCGACCAGAACTTCCGAGAGGTCAGCCTGTTCTTGCACATGATGTCGACCGCCATGGAACGACAGCCCGGCTGGGTCGAAAACCTCAGCAGCCGCCTCGAGGGCGTTCTGGCCGAGCGGCGGACGCAGTTGATGGAAGTCACCGTCGACGTGTTTGCCGACGCGAACCCGCACGTGCGGCACGTTCCCCGCCGCGGCGAGAGCGGACCGTCTGACGACGATCGCGACCTGCTGCCCCCGAATCGTCCGCGAACGGCGTCGAATGAAGAGCCGGCGGCCAACGCGACCATCCGCGAATAGCGCCGCTGCCCGAGCGCTCCTGACAGGTCGGCCGCTTGCCCGTTTGAGCGCCTGTTGTGAGAATGGGGACCGCAAAGGCAGATTCACGCGCAGCACAATCGGCGCGAAAGCGATCCCGCAGTCCTTCGACGGTTCACCGTGCCAGACGTTTCCGACCAACATTTTGACGTCGTCGTTGTCGGCGCCGGTTTGTCCGGCATTTGCGCCGGCTACCACCTCCAAACCCGCTGCCCCGGCAAGACCTATACGATTCTCGAAGGGCGGACCGAGATCGGCGGCACGTGGGACTTATTTCGCTATCCGGGCATCCGTTCCGATTCGGACATGTTCACGATGGGCTTCTCCTTCCGCAGTTGGAAGGAAGCCAAAGCCATCGCGGACGGTCCCTCCATCCTCAAATACCTGCACGACACGGCCCGCGAAAACGGCATCGACCGCCACATTCGCTTCCAGCACCGGGTTAATTCCGCGTCCTGGTCGTCCGAGGACTCACTGTGGACGATCGACGCGGTCGTCGGCCCCGAAAAGCGGCCCGTCCGTTACACGTGCAATTTTCTCTATTTCTGCAGCGGCTATTACGACTACGAAGGCGGATACACACCGCAGTTCGCCGGTAGCGAGAATTTCCGGGGTCACATCGTCCATCCCCAACATTGGCCGCAGGATCTCGATTACCGCGGCAAGCGGGTGGTGGTCATCGGCAGCGGCGCGACGGCCGTGACTTTGGTCCCCGCCATGGCCGGTAAAGCCGAGCATGTCACCATGCTGCAACGCTCACCGAGTTACGTCGCTTCGCTGCCGGCGGAAGATCGAATTGCCAAGCTCATTCGCTGGATGCTGCCGGAGGCGACGGCCCATCGGACCGTTCGCTGGAAGAATATTTTGCTCGGAATGTACTTCTATCAGCTCTGCCGGCGGACGCCCGGACTGGCCAAACGCATGCTCCGCCGCCACATCGCCCGGGAGCTTCCGCCCGATTTCGATATCGAAACCCACTTTACGCCGCGATACAACCCGTGGGACCAACGTGTTTGCGTGGTGCCCGATGCCGATTTGTTCCAGGCGATCAAATCGGGCCAAGTGACCGTGGTGACCGACCACATCGCGAACTTTACCGAGCATGGCATCCTGCTCAAGTCGGGAACCGAGCTGCCGGCCGACATTATTGTGACGGCAACCGGCCTGAAAATGCTGGCCTGCGGCGGCATCCGCATCTTTGTCGACGGCAACCCGCTCGAGCCGGGCGGTCTCTTGAGTTACAAGGGACTCATGTTGAGCAACGTGCCGAATAGTGCCGCTTGCGTCGGCTACACGAACGCCTCGTGGACCCTGCGGGCCGACCTGTCGTCGAAGTACGTCTGCCGACTGATCAACTACATGGACCGGCACGGCTACAAGCAGTGCGTGCCGCGAAACGACGGCATGCACGCCGGGTCGCAGCCGCTGCTGGGCCTTACCTCGGGTTACGTGCAGCGCGGCGTCGACTTGTTTCCAAAACAGGGGACCAAGGCGCCCTGGATTTTTCGTCAGAACTACCTGTATGACGTCGTGGCCCTGAAATTCGGCCGCGTCAACGACGGCACGCTGCAATTTCTCCAAGGGCGAGAGCCCGGTCGCACCGGAAATCGAGCGGCCGCTGCACCCGGTCGCCACACGGCAGACGACGGTTTCACCCTAGCAGCTGCGCCCGCAGGGGACTTTTTTGGCTTTTTTGGGGCGTAAAAAAAGGCGCGACCACCCCAAAAAAGTC
>CAYWOV010000174.1:0-6367 GCA_964459965.1 uncultured Planctomycetaceae bacterium
GATGGTGAAGCGGACCAACCATTACGACGTGGCTTTCGAGGAATATCTGCGGGGGACCTGCACTCCCTACGTGGCGGTTGACGAACAACGTCGGGCGCGACTTGCCGATGCTTCGCTTAAGTCGATGGATTTCATCGTGACGTCGCGGCGGTTTCAGAACTTGCTTGTCGACGTCAAGGGCCGGCGGTTTCCCTCGGGTGGCGACGGGACCGGGGTCGGACACAAATGGGAGAATTGGGCGACGGAAGACGACATTCGCAGCCTGTTGCGTTGGCAACAAGTCTTCGGCAACGGCTTTCGTTCGATGCTGCTTTTCGCTTATGAAATTGTCGATGCACGATTCACTCGCGAGCTTGGGCAGCCCTTCACGCATCACGGACGCCTTTATTCATTCTTCGGAGTCTGGGCGGACCAGTATCACCTCGCCATGCACACACGGTCGCCAAGTTGGGAGACGGTGTCGCTTCACAGCCGCAATTATC
Organism: uncultured Planctomycetaceae bacterium; assembly: GCA_964459965.1. Lineage (GTDB taxonomy): Bacteria > Planctomycetota > Planctomycetia > Planctomycetales > Planctomycetaceae > DASPSM01. Next base: position 483 of record CAYWOV010000174.1, read on the forward strand.
GCGATCTGCGGATCCCCATTTCGGAGCTCCTGGAATGTTGAGGGCCGCATCGTTTTTGCCTGCGCTTAAGCGCAGAGGCCGGCTGGCGACTTGCGCCAAAGTGGTCGGCGGATTTTGCGGCGCTGTGCTTTCGCACCAGATCGTCCTCGCGGAAGGGTCATCGCGGATTGTGCCGATACTTGCCCAGGAGTCATCGGGCGAGGGAGGCTATCCGATCATTGAATGGGCGATCGTCGTCGTCCTGGTCGGGGCTGCCTTGTTCGTTATTTGCCGTTCGAGCCGCCGGAACTGAATCGCGCGCCGCGGACGAACTCGCGAAACGAGTCGCGGACTTCCGAGACAGCCGCATCGGTCCCGGTCAGCTTGAGGTAAAAGTCGCGATTGCCGAGCGGGATCGCGACGCCAAGCATGCGTTCGACTGGCCCCGACGACGATGCGGAGCTCGCCATCGCGCCCCCGACGAATTCGCCGCGGAGATCGACCCATTTTGCGGTTGCGCCGTCCACGTTCACATTCTCGACAATGGGCTGCTTTCCAGAGGGAATTTGGAACTGGCCGATCCAGCGTTGGATGTTGACATCGGCGCCGCCGGAGTTGGATGAAAACGTCAGCTTGACCGCGCCGTGCGGCGTCGGGATCTGGAAGCGGGCGTCGACAAACTCCGGCGTTGGATTGTCGACTTCGTTCCATCCGGTCGGAATCGAAAAGCCGATGCCCTCGAATGTCTTTTGAAACGGACCGGTCCTGAGCACGTTTGCCGTCGCCGAAGTGCCGCCCGAAGTTTGTCCCGAGCCGGTCGCCTGCCCACTCTCCTTGGCCAAATGCGGAGCGACGGCTTGGACCGGAGGATCTTGCCTGGTAGCCGATTCTTCCTCGCCGCATCCGCCTGCCAGGAGGGCCGTGAGAAGTCCACAAAGGCAAACACGAAACGAACGGGAACGAAGTTGATTCATAACATCCAGACGCTTGCGATCGAGAAATAGATGACGATTCCGGTCACGTCGACAAACGTGGCCACGAATGGACTGGACGCATAACCAGGATCGAAACCGATGCGGGAAAAGACAAGCGGCAAGGTCGAGCCGACGAGCGTCCCCCACAGGCAGATGGCCGCGACGGCCTGCGCGATGACAAAGGCCAGCATCAGGCGTTCCGAACCCCCGAGACCCAACCAGCTGGCCGGCGTCACACGCACTCGCAGGAAACCGATGGCCCCGAGAGTGAGACCGAGCGCCAGACCCATCAGCAGTTCGTGTCGCATGACGCGCAGCCAGTCCGACGGCCGGATTTGTCGGAGTGCCATCGCGCGGGTGATGAGCGTCGCGGCCTGCGAGCCGGAGTTTCCACCGGTCGAAATACACAGCGGAACAAACAGACTGAGCGCGATAATTTTTTCGATCGCCGTCTGAAAGTGTGCCAGGGCCGAGAAAGTGAACATTTCGGCGACAAACAGACAAGCCAGCCAGCCCGACCGTTTCCTCCAGAGGGTCAGAAACGGGGCGTCCAAATAATGCTCGACCATCGAGCCGACGCCGCCCATCCGCAGTGCGTCTTCCGTCGCTTCCTGAACCACGACGTCGATCACGTCGTCGTGCGTGACGATGCCGACGATGCGATTCTCCGAATCGACGACGGGCAGAGCCAGGAAGTCATAGCGGGCCATCGTTTGGGCGACGTCCTCCTGGTCGGCGTCGACGGGGACCGTAATTACCTCGCGCTGCATGATCGAGTCGATGCGGGCCGTCGGTCTCGCGAGAATTAAATCGTGCAGCGAGACAAAGCCGACCAGGTGACGCTCGGGGTCGACGACGTAGACGTAATAGATCGTTTCGGCCGAGGTCGCCTGCAACCGCAGGCGCGAAATGGCTTCGCTCACGGTCAGGTCGATCGTCAAGGTGGCATATTCGGTCGTCATGACCGATCCGGCGCTATGCTCGGGATACGAGAGCAGGGTGCGGATATCCTGCCGGTCGGCCTTGGCGACCAAAGGCAGCAGGCTTTCCACCACTTCGGGATCGAGCCGTTTGAGCAGCACAACCCGTTCGTCGTGGGCCATGGCTTCGATCAGCCGCGACATCCGCTCGCGTCCGGCCCCCGTGACCATGTCGACCTGTTTTTGGATCGGAAAGAACTCGAAAACCTCCGCCTGCCGATCGATTCCCGCGTGATTGAAGACTTTCCACGTTTCCTCAACGGAGAGCCCTTCCGTCCAGTCGGCCACGGTGGCCGGATGCAGTTCCGTCATGAGGGTCGTCAACCCTTCATGATCCTCCTCGGCCAACATGGCTCGCAGCTCGGGAAGTAGCAGGACGTTCGTCATTATCCGGGCCTTTCACCTCGCGGCCGATTTTTCGTGCCGCGGACGAATCTGCGCATCTGGGGGGCTGGAGAATTGTAATCGCCACTCGTCGAATCGGCGCATCCGGCCACAAATTTCCCGTCCGTTTTCCCGGCTGGACCTCGGGGGCGACCCGTGCCGTATAATCGCCACATGGCGAGCAAGAAGGCCGATGACCGCGATATTCAGGCGACAACCGTCTGCCGCAACCGGCGGGCCCGGTACGAATACGAGATCCTTGAGGAGCTGGATTGCGGCATCGCCCTTGTCGGCAGCGAGGTCAAGAGCATCCGCAACGGCAAGATTTCGATCGAGGAAGCCTACGCCCGGATTTTCAACGGCGAACTCTGGCTGGTCGATTGCGACATCGCCGAGTATCCCCAGGCCAACCTGATGAATCACGTGGCCAAGCGCACACGGAAGCTGCTGTTGCGGAAGCGCGAGCTGGAGAAAGTGGCCGAGGCCGCCACGCACAAAGGGCTGACGCTCGTTCCGCTGGCGGTCTATTTCTCCCGCGGTTTCGTCAAGGTCCGACTGGCGGTCGCCAAAGGTCGCAAGTTGCACGATAAGCGCGAGGTTCTCCGCCGCAAGGAAGATGCTCGTGAAATGCGCAACGCCACGCTCCGTCGACGGTAAAAGATCGTCCGCGAGCGCGCCCTAGGCCAAGATCAGGCTACGCCAAAATCTCGGTGACGACGCGGCACGGTTCGACCCCCGTCAGCCGGGTGTCGAGACCCTGGTTTTTGAATGAAAACCGCATGTAATCGATGCCCATCAGAGAGAGCAACGTGGCGTGGACGTCGTGGACCGACGTGCGGTTTTCGGCGGCGTGGTAGCCAAACTCGTCCGTCGCCCCAAAGCTGAATCCGCTTTTGAATCCGCCGCCGGCAAACCACATGGTGAAGCCGGCCAGGTGATGGTCGCGGCCGTTTCCCTGTGCCATCGGCGTGCGGCCAAATTCCGAGCCGAAGACGACGATCGTGTCGTCCAACATGCCCCGCTGCTTGAGATCAATCAGCAGGGCCGACGCCCCGCGGTCGACCTCGGCCGCCGTCCCGGCAATATCGCGTTTCAGCACGCTGTGGTGGTCCCAATCGCGGTGATAGAGCTGAATGAAACGCACACCCCGCTCGGCCAGCCGCCGTGCCAAGAGGCAGTTGGAAGCGAAAGTGCCGTCACCGCCTTGGGTGCCATACAGGTCGAGAATGTGCTTGGGCTCGTTGCGGACGTCCATCAACTCCGGCACGCTGGTTTGCATCTGGAAAGCCATCTCGTACTGGCTGATCCGCGTCGCGATTTCGGCATCGGGCGAGGCCTCGTTCTCGATTTGGTTGAGAGCCTCGACCGCGTCGACGAGCTCGCGCTGCCGCTCTGGCGTAACGCCCGCCGGGCTCTTGAGGTACAGGACGGGGTCGCCGACGCTGCGAAACTCCACCCCCTGAAACCGGCTGGGAAGAAATCCCGAGTGCCATTGTCGAGCGGCGATCGGCTGTTTCTGGCCGAAACGGCCGGTCGAAACCATCACCACGAAACCGGGCAGCGACTGGGCGTCGTTCCCCAGGCCGTACCAAAGCCAGGATCCCATGGCGGGCCGGCCGGCAATCATCGAGCCCGTATTCATAAATGTATGGGCGGGGTCGTGATTGATGGCGTCGGTGTGAAGCGAACGGACGACGCACAAGTCGTCGGCACATTTTGAGCCCAATTGAGGCCAGATGACGCTCATCGACTGGCCCGACGCGCCCCACTTCTTGAACGGATGCTGCGGCGCAAAGACGCGCAGCTTGGCGCCCTGAAGTTGGGCGATTTGCTGGCCCTTCGTAATCGAGGCAGGCATCGGCTGCGCGTCGAGTTTTTCGAGCATCGGCTTATGGTCGAATGTGTCGAGGTGGCTCATGCCGCCGGCCATGTAGAGCCAGATGATCCGCTTGGCCCGCGGGACGGCGTGCGGATTGCCCAGGACGCCGTTCCAGCGTCCGCTCTGCGCCGTCACGGCCGCCTGCACCGATTGCGTCCGCGGCAGAAGACTTGCCAGCGCCATCGAACCAAGGCTCACGCCGGAATTGCAAAGAAACGTGCGGCGGCCGATTGTAGTGGGCAGCGTCATGGCTCAGCTCAATTCGTCTCAGTTGCGAGTAATCGTTTCGTGCAGGTTGAGAATCGTGCGGCACACTCCGGTCCAGGCCGCCAGCTCGACATGGTCTATCTTGGCGGGGACCGGATGCGCGCCGATAGCAACCAGCTCGTCGGCTGCGTTCGGGTCGTGCGCGTAATCCGCTTGATGGCTCGACAGGAATTTCGTCAGGACAGACAACTCGGCCTCCCGCGGGCTGCGCGACAGTGCACGCCGAAAGGCCCAATCGAGTCGCCCAACGCTTGTCGACCCGCCGCGTTGCAGGACTTGCTCGCCGAAGGCTCGGGCCGCCTCGACGAACTCCGGATCGTTCATCAGCACGAGTGATTGCAGCGGGGTATTGGAGCGGGGGCGGTCGGCCGTGCACTCCTCGCGTCCGGGTGCGTCGAACGCCAACATGGCGGGGTGCAAATATTGCCGCTGCCAATGCGTGTAGAGCGAACGGCGAAAAAGTTCGTCGCCGCTGCCATTTTGCCATTCGCGGGGCGGAAAATTGAGATGGGACCAGTAACCCGGCGGTTGATACGGTTTGACGCTCGGTCCGCCGACTTCTCTGGCGAGCAGCCCGCTGATTTTGAGGGCGTTGTCGCGCACCATTTCGGCGTCGAGCCGGAATCGTCCCTGGCGGCTCAACCAGCGGTTGTCGGGGTCAAATTCGCGCTGCCTGGATGTGACCTGCGACGCTTGTCGGTACGTTCCCGACATGACGATCAGCTTGATCACGTGCTTGACGTTCCAACCGCTGTCGATGAACTGGCCCGCGAGCCAATCCAAGAGTTTGGGATGGCTGGGCCATTCCCCCTGCGCGCCCAGATCGTCAAGTTTCCGCGAGAGGCCGGCGCCGAACGCCAGCTTCCACATGCGATTAACAAAGGTGCGAGCGGTCAAAGGGTTTTCCGGCGACGTGAGCCAGCGGGCCAGGTCAGCCCGCGTCAGCCGGTCTTTGCGAGGCTTGGAATGGGACAGGACTTCCGGGAAGGCGGGTGCCAGCACGTCGCCCGTGTCGACCATCCAGTTGCCCCGATGCAGCAACCGTATTGTGCGGGGCGTCACGGAGACGGTAATTAGCGTCGATGGAATCCGCCGCTGCAGCTCGGCCGCCGCGGCCTTCAGTTCGGCCAGTTTTTTCCGCGATTCCTCGAGAATGGGGGCAATCGAACGGTAATACGCACTTAATTCGGCCTGCTGGGCGTCCGACCGTTTCGGGACGGCGGTCCCCAAAATGGCTGCGATTTGCGGTGGAACGTTCGCTAGTTTTTGGTGCTCCCAGGCTTTTTGGGCGGTAGCGAGGGCCGACGACGGCGTGTCGAGAGTTTTTTGGACAGCGGCCGTTTCGCGGGCCAGTCGGTCGCGTTCCGCTTCCTGTTCCGGCGTGGGAAGCTGGATTCGGGGCCCCCAACTGCCGTCGCGGTC
>CAYWOV010000175.1:0-6357 GCA_964459965.1 uncultured Planctomycetaceae bacterium
TTAAGTCCGCATTCTCGGCCTTGAGTCGCTCTGACATCTCGCGGACATGAGCGGCCGCCTTTTCTGCTTCGTGAGTTTGCAAAAGGAGCGCGGCGCGCTCCCCTTCCAGCGTCGACTGTTGGGACCGCAAAGCCTCTTCGCGACCCGCGAGTTCGGCAACGAGTTCGTTTTGCTTCGCGCCCACAGACTCGAGGCGCTCGCGTTCGGCCTCGAATCGCTTCCATTCCTCGTCGACGGCCTGTTTCCGCTTGTGGATTTCCATCTCCAGGGCGGGGCGGTCAGCAGTCTCGCGGTCCAATTCCACGCGACGCTGAATTAAGTCCGCATTCTCGGCCTTGAGTCGCTCTGACATCTCGCGGACATGAGCGGCTGCCTTCTCGGCTTCCTCAGTTTGCAACAGGAGCGCGGCGCGATCGCCCTCAAGCTTCGACTGCTGGGACCGCAAAGCCTCTTCGCGACCCGCGAGTTCGGCAACGAGTTCGTTCTGCTTCACGCCCACAGAATCGAGGCGCTCTCGCTCGGCCTCGAATCGCTTCCATTCCTCGTCGACGGCCTGCTTCCGCTTTTGGATTTCAGCTTCAATGGCAGGGCGATCAGCGAAATCGCGATCCATTTGCTCGCGTCGCTGGATGAGTTCCGCCTTCTCCGCCTGAAGTTGCTGGATCTCAGCCAAAAGCTTTTCACGCTCTTCCCGCAGCCGTGTCCGCTCTTCCGCGACTTCGGTCTCTTTTCGCTCGAGCTCTTGCTGGCGGGTCAGCAGATGGGCGGCGGCCTCGGCGGCTTTGGCGTCGCTGGTCCCCCGCGCGCGCTCCAAATCGAGCCGCGCTGCCTCTCGTTCGACCTTGGTTCGACGCTGCTCGATCTCGTCGTTGACGGCATTGAGGGCCGCGCGATCCGTTTCGAGGGCCTCTCGCTCTTGCTCCAGCTCAGCGGCTCTCGCCGCGAGTACTTCGTGTTCCTGGCGCAGTTGTTCAAATGCTTGTTTGATCTCTTCGGCGGAGGGACCCTCGGGCCGTGGCGGTTCTGTCTTTGTGTCCGGGATGGCGGCGGGTTCCGGCTGTTTCTTTGCCGAGGTTTTTGCGGCTCCGCTGCGTTTGGCCGATCCTCCGTCCGCTCGACGGAAAAGGGGGCCGAGGATACCCTTCTCCGAAGGGTTGATCGGTTCGCCGACGTTGGGAAACTTTCCCAAATGCATCCGGTGCAGCATTTCCCAGTCGAGCCTGGCCGGCCGCAGAACGTCGTCGCGGATGGCGGTTGCCGCGTCGAATGCGATTCCAGCGGCGTCGGCGACTTTGTCGGCGGCTGCAAGCGGGTCTGCGGCCTTCAGTGCAGCCAGGCCCGCCGTGGCGGCATCGATGGCGGCGTAGGCAGCGTTGGCGGCATAAGCGGCAACCGAATTGCCGTTCTCGTCGCCGCTCACTAATATAATGGCGCGAACGGTCGCTTCCTCGGCTTGGGCGACGCTTTCTGCGCTCGGCTCCTCCCCCGAAGCGAATCGTTCGGCAACTCGGATGGCTCCCTCGAGTGCCGCCTGGCATTCGGCGGCTTCCGGGTGTCCCTCGGGCAGCGCGTACTGCGATCGGACCCTTCGCGCACACCTCGCCGCATAGGCGACGAGCGCCCGCAAGGGAAGCTGTTTTAGATCCGTTGCGCTTTCGGCGACGGATGCTCCCATCCGCGCCTCCTCGATGAAAGGCTGGCGGCGCACTCTAGGCGCAGCCGATGCTCAGGATGCCGGCCCGACCCGCAGCACAAGCGTAGCTCAAGAAGGGAGACGTTCTTGGCCGGACGGGAGAAATGGCTCCCGTCAAAATCGGCAAAGCCGGAGCGTCGGGCATCGATCGCGTCGATCCGCCGCGGGAAGCCCGTCACTTTGCTTCGCGCAAGAGCTGCTTCTTGGCCTCTTTGATCTCTTTCCGCCGCTCCTTTGTGATCCGCGGATATTCGAGGTGGAGCTGTCCGATCGCGTGCGTGACGATCGAGGCCACCAGCGTCCGCGTCAGTCCTTTCTGATCAGCCGGAACGACGTACCAGGGCGCCCAACTCGTGCTCGTTTGCGTAAGGCAGTCTTCGTACGCTTTCGCGTATTCGTCCCAGAACCCACGCTCGCGGACATCGGACGCTGAAAACTTCCAGTGCTTTCCCGGCTTGTTGATGCGGTCGAGGAACCTTTTTCGTTGCTCCTCCTTTGAGACGTGCAGAAAGAATTTGAGAATCAACGTGCCGTTGCGCGCCAGGTGCCGTTCGAATCGGTTGATATCGTCATATCGGTCCCTCCACAGCTTTTTGTCCTTTTGCTCATGGGGAATGTGCTCCGCGGCGAGTATTTCGCGATGGACTTTCGCAACGAGGACCTCTTCGTAGTACGAGCGGTTGAAAATACCGATCCGGCCTCGCTCGGGCAGTACTTTCATGCAGCGCCAAAGAAATGTGTGGTCCAGTTCTTCCGCGGACGGCTGCCTGAAGGCGCGCACTTCGCAGCCTTGCGGATTAACGCCCGACATCACGTGTTTGATGGTGCTGTCCTTTCCGGCCGCATCCATTGCCTGCAGGATTATCAGAACGGCCCATGATTCGGCGGCGTACAAAAGCTCCTGTGCCTTGGCAAGTTTCGCGATGTCGTCGGCCAGCAGCGATTCGAGCGCTCGCCGGCTCAATTTCTCTCGACCGCGCCGCTCTCCAGTCGCCGTGTCATAGTCCTTGAGCCGCACGCGCTTCCGCGGTGGTACTCGGCAATTTTCAATAAGCGTGTGGACGTGTTGGTTTTCAGGAGGCACAGCAGCGACCTCTCGAAGACAAGATGACTGGGCATGCCAACCCTGGCGGAACGACACGAGATCGGACCCTCTGGCTCATCATAGTCGAGTCGCTAACCCTGCGGCCGATTCGATTGCCCATTTTTCGAGCGGCCGACGTGAGTCGGCTGAGCCAAGCCGATGGTGGTCCGATCCCTAACGAAAGCCGCCAGAAACGCGAAAACCCGGCAGCAGCAGCCGGGTCTCGTATGAAATCCGCCGAAAAATCGGACGGTCTAATCTCAAGCGTCGGCAAACGACCGGGCGCGAGCCGCGGCCGCTGACGACGCCGGCAAAAGACTGAAATCGCGAAACACTTGGTGAAGGGACGTCGAAAGGATTTCAGCCGATCAAAGGCGGATCCGATGACCGGCCACTGCAAACATAGCTTGCGAAAAAGCGTGCGTCGGCTTAAGAATCGAGCTTTTCGTCCCGTGGCTGCACGGCAAGCGGTTTCATGGACTTGCGCTGCGGCGGGACGAGAATCAGAGTCAAGCCCACGATCGCGGCGAACGTGCAGTAGCTGGCCGTGAAAATCCAGGGCGGAAAGTCGTAGAACAGAATTTGATGCAGCCACTCGGCAATGAAATCCCCGCGGTAACTCGCCTGTCCGGCTTGTTCTCGCAGTCGATTTTCCCAGGATGTCAGCGGACACGTCACTCCGAACCAGGCTTCCAGCACGATCACAAGAATCGCAGCGAAATGCGCCACGCGGAATGAAAGGTTGCGAACCCATTTCCAGCGACGAAACCATCCGACGAGGATCGCCAATTGCCCAAAGACGACAAATGAGACGTAGCTCGTGTGCACGATAACGACGACGTCGGCCAATGCACGGAAGAAGAGAGGCATACCCCTTAGATCGGCCGAACGCCCGGTTTATTCCCGGCAACATGGCGCCATTCAGCGGTGGGCAGATTTTGACGTGGCACCATTTCCGGCAGGACCTGTTCGAGACAGCCGCCGGGAGGGGGAACGTGCAGAATCGCGGCCAGTGTCGGCGCAATGGAGGCCGGACTGACACGGCGGTCGAAGCGGCCGTGTGGAATACGGCTTTGTGGCAATGCCTGGCCGAAGCTGATCGCGAGTAGCGGGACGTGCGTGTCGTAATCCCACGGCGTGCCATGAGTCGCCGGAGTTGAACCGTCGACGTCATAGGGTTCGAGACAGAATAAGACGTCCCCTGACCGCCGCGGGTGAAACGAGCGGCGAAGTGCGGCCTCCAACGTCCCTGACGCACCTCCGGAAAGCATTTGTTCGCGCGTGACGGCCGCGGCTACGTCGTTTTGGGACAATAGCCAATCGCGTGTGTGGCGCTGGGCTTCCACGAACTTGTCCCCTTTGAGGGCCGGATGATCGGCACGCAAATAAATCTGGCTCTCGATCACGGCTAAGACGAGATCGGGGGAGCCGTTTGGCACTTCGAGTTTGTCCCTCAAATAGGCCTCGAGCATCTGGTGGGTGCTTCCGACTTGTTTCTTCGAGTCGAGGCTGAGGGCGTTGCGTCGGGCAGGGATGTTTCGGTGAGCCACTCGTTCGGGAATGGGCGCGACGCCGTGATCGGCCGTGAGGACGAAGACCCAGGGACGTCCGCCGAGGTGCTCGTTGACGAAATCCGCAAACTCGCCCAGCAGCCGATCCGTGCGATAGGTGATGTCTTCCACTTCCAGGCTTTCGGGACCGAAGCAATGGCCGACGTAATCATTCGATGCCAGGTTGATCGCCAGCAGATCGGGAAATTGCCCCATCCCAAGCTGTTCGTCGGCAACCAACAGCCGCGCCGCTTCGAGGGTTAATTCACTTCCGAACGGCGAGACCTCCATTTGGCGAAGGAAGTTTTTCGTTCCCGCTTCCGCCAGCTTGTGAGGGAAGTTGGCTTGCATGCCGGCCGGTGGTCCTTCGCCGAAACTGTCCTCTTGCGCCGGATGCTGATAGTGGCTGCGATCGTAAAGCAAATCCCAGGTCTTACCGGAAAAACGCGCGCCGGGTCCCAACGCGGTGGAGGCGCGAAGGTAGGGAGGAAGCGCCGAGCGGTAGGTGTCACAGGTGATCCAATGCCCGGCTTTGCCGAGCCAGAAAGCGCCGTCGGCCGCGTGACCGGCCATCAGGATGGCCGCCCGATCTTTGAGAGACACGCTAAATACTTTGGACCGTCCGGCGGTCACAATCTTGAGACGATCGCCCAGTGTGTCGCAGAAAAGATTTCGCGGCGAAACCCGCTCGTCACCCGCCTGCTGTCCGATCAATTTCGCATGGGGGTCAGCCACGCAATAGACTTCCTTGCCGGTCCCTCGGTCGAGCCATCCGTTGTCGACAATGCCGTTTGTTTCCGGATAGGCACCCGTCAGCTGAACGGAGTGCCCGGGGGCCGTCGTTGTCACACCGTGGCGATGATGGCAGTTTGTGAACCAGGCCCCGTCTCGTTCAATACGACGGAAAATTCCGTGAGGATCAAAACCGGCTCGAAACCGTTCCAGATATTCGTAGGCAAACTGGTCGACGCTAACGACCACCACCAATTTAGGCGTCCCGTCGGCTGCGAACCCGGGCTGTCCGGCGCCGACCGTGAGCGTCGCGGCAATCGCAACAATGGTGCCAATGAAAGAGCTGCGTTTTCCCATGGGGCCTTCCGACCGATTGTGGCTTCAGTTGTTGTTTTGGCCATTTTGTCAGATGGTCGATTCAGGCGATAGAATCCGGCAATGGCTTTGTGTGAAGATTCGCATTACGTACTCGGCTCCCGTTCGCCGCGTCGGCTGGAACTCCTGCAGCAAATCGTCCCGGCCGAGTCGATCGAGGTCTTGCCGCCTCGTTCGTCTGAGGAAGCAGATTTCATCGGCCTCACGGATTGGGCAAAAATCGAGAGCCGCTTGCTGCAGATCGCCCGCGCGAAGTGCGCGGACGTGGTCGATCAACTCCGTGCGCGACCGGCAGATTTCCAGCCCATCGTCATCGCGGCCGACACGATCGTCGTCGTCGACATCGCGGATGATCAGCTTTTGGTCCTCGGCCAACCGCCCGAGGATCCGACCTGGCCTGAAATCGTCCGCCATTGGTTCTTGGATTATTACGCGGGGCGGACCCATTTGGTCGCGACAGCCTTCTGCGTTGCGAAGCCGGGTCGGCCGCGTGTCGACCGCATCGTCCGCTCATCGGTCACTTTTCACGACAACGTCAGCCGCTGGTTGGATTGGTATTTGGCGACGGGCGAACCGCGAGGTAAGGCAGGGGGCTACGCCGTGCAGGGTGCGGGAGGCGTCTTTGTCTCGCGGATCGAAGGAAGTCTCAGTAACGTGATCGGGCTGCCGCTGGGCGAGCTTCTTGAAGTGCTCGCGCGCGAGACAGGCGACCTTTGAATTGCGAGGAAAGTTGCCCTTCGCCTGCCAAGGCTCTCTTCGCCGCAAATCTCAATTCAGTTCGCGAAGGTGCGCCGAGTGCGCCGGCCCCTGTAGCAGCGGCGATGCAAATCGTGTTCCCCTGTTAAACGCCGGCTCTTGCCGTCGCTGCCGCGTTTGAGACCGTCTGCCGGGACTGTTAAGATCGAGTGAATTGGTCGTCGTGT
>CAYWOV010000176.1:0-6353 GCA_964459965.1 uncultured Planctomycetaceae bacterium
CAACAGGGGCGTGATTCCTTCGAGAATCGGATCGCCGACCGCCGGCACCGTGAATTGAAAGGCGACTTCCTCGATCCGCTCGACCCACGGCTCGAAGTAAACCGGGCCGTGCGCGAGTTGCTTTTGTACCCATTGGACTGCGTTCGGCGTTATTTCGGAGCCGTGTTCGAGAATTCGTTCGCGCGCCGACATGCCGAAGTTGGCTTTGACGACCCAGCTCGCTGGTTGCCGGGTCGACGCGTTGATCGCGTTTTGCAATTCCGCCATGCTGCGAATTGTCGCGGCCCCCGGAAGGCCGACGTCCCATTCTTGTTCGAGGCTCGCTGAAAACTCGCGAGAGTTTGCCGTCGCGACAGAGGCGACGTCGGGACAGTCGCAACGCCAGCCGTGCTTTGTGGCCCACTCTTTGATCGTCGCCGACCATCCCCAGGGCACGAAGTTGACTTCTATTGGAACGTTTGATGTCTCGCTCACGAAATGCACGTCGGGCAAACCAATTGCCGAAAGATGCTGCCTGAAGCCGGAGTCGGCGGGCTCTTCCGCCCAGATGAAATCTCCCGGTTGCGCAAGCGCGACGAGCGAGTAGGGCAGATCGGCGTTCATCTGTTGAACGAGTGCGGGCAGAGTGCGCGACCTTGAGTGAGCAAGCTGGTACTCGAAATCGAAATTTCCATAAAGCAAATTCATCAACCGCGCCGCATCCAATGGCTGACGTTACCTCTTCTGTCGCGCGCGAACTTTGTTTCACGGCGATGCCAAACGGCTCGAGCCTGAACATCGTGTGTGTTCGTCCGCGCCGTCCATACGGCCGTTACAGGCCGCAGGACGCGTAATCGTTCCGCATCCCGAATGTGCGTCAAGATTGTGCTGGCAGGATCTTCCATGCCGCAAGGACCGGTTGTAATCGCTGGATGCAAGTCGCTCCTCCTGACGATTCTGACAAGCGTACCAGTTCCAACATAGGGCCTGATTCTCGGGAATTGCCGCAAAAGTCTGACGGTGCTCATGAATCGGGCGCCGAACATGGGACGGGGCCTGGATGAGCCGATTCGGCAATCGGGACCGACCGTGGCGAAAACCAGAAGCACCGAACCAATTTGGTGGAACACGATGCCGCGACGAGTTCGATCAAGGTTCCTCTGTTTTTGGCTATTCGTGGCCGTGACGGGATTTGCCGCACCGTCCAGCCATGCGCAACTAACCGCTCCCGAATCGGGGGAAAACGGGACCGTCCTGATCGTTCCCGGAAATGCGACGTTTGCCGACACAGGCATCGATGTCGTCGCCGGTCAGATTCTGACGATCCACGCTGACGGCTCGGTGTTCATCGGAAGATCTGCCAAAGGGAAGTACGACGAGCCGGCAAACGTCGGTCCGGAAGGAACTTTCCTTTACAACGAAAAGGTGGCCAAGCAGGACTTTCCATTGGGCGCTGCCGGTTCCGGACCGGCCCCTTGCTTCTGCCTGATCGGACGAATTGGCGACGCTGACCCTTTCTACGTCGGCCGATCCAGGAGTTGGAAGGCGGCGAATTCGGGCCGACTCTACCTGGGAGTCAACGATTTCGACGCTTCCGACAACGAAGGCCAGTTTGTCGTCAGCATTTCGCACAGTGAGTCGGTCCATCCCATCGCCTATGAGCAGGTTGTGCCGATTGACATGGCACCCGGCGCCGCCGTGCCGGGCTGCTCGGTCGTCATCTTCTATCTGGACGGATTGCGACCCGACGTGATCCGCGAAATGGCGGCGATGGGCCACATTCCCAATATCAACCGGCTATTCGTCGAAGGGGGCGTTTGGATGCAAAACGCCTTCACCGCCTTTCCCTCCGACACAATTACCTCAAATGGCACGATGTGGACGGGCTGCTTTTCCGATCGGCACGGGCTAAAAGGGCAGGTCTCCTTCAGCCGCCGCACGCTCGAATCGAAGTCGTATCTCGATCCGATGGGCCCCAGCCGCAGTGCTCGTCTTTTAGAGCCGGAAGGGCTCGATCGTGTCATGCGGGAGACGGGGGCCGCTTCGGTGCAGGTGATCGACGGAGAGGAGGCCAGCCGCCGTTTTCGTGAACAGCGCGGCAGCGGCATTCCGCCTCTTTATGAACATCTACGGCACAACGGGGAAGATTGGTCGACCGGCGCCCTTCCTGTGATGACCGAGTTCCCGCCGGTCCCTTGGTCCCGCAGCCTGACGAAATACGTCCCCTACTTCCAGTACCACGATTCGTGGCGCTACATGGACGAGGCCAACACCGACTTCGCGAAGAACTTCCTTTTCGAGCGACAAAGCCCCGTCACGATTGTTTGGCTTCCCGAAACCGACTCGGTGAGCCATCACGACTACAGCCGCGGACAGTTCGGAACGACTCGACGGATCATCGCCCGGGCCGACGAGCTCATCGGCCAGATGGTCGCCGAGTTGGACGCGCGGCACCGTTTGGATCGGACCTACTTCATCTTGTGCAGCGATCACGGCCACGACGGCGGTCAAACGTCCAATCTTTCGCACTACGATCTTGCCGACGAATTCTTCTACAAGCCGCGGCTCCTCACTCCTGATGGGAAATGGGTCGGCGGCGGATTGGGCCTGTCGGTCCGGCAGCACCGCTTCTGGAACCGACATCCGGAAGATCGGCCCATTGATTTCGTTTTTGTCGATGGCGATCAGGACGGCGCGGCCCGTGTCTTCCTTCCGAACCGCGAATACAAATCGGGCGCGTGGTACGGAAAGCCCAGAGCCGCCGATCTCTTGGCGTATCGCATCGCGAACAACGTCGCCCCGATCGACATGATCACTTCACTGACCCAAGTCCAGGCGGCACGGCCCGACGGTGCGACTGGGCGACCGGTGGACCTTGTGATCGTCAAACTTGCCGACGATTCGATCCTCATCTCGACTCACGACCGCGGGCACGCTGTCGTCGCTCGCAAACGCGATGAAAAGGGAAAGTGGGTCTACAAATACATGGTCGTCGACCAACTTCAGCCGACGGCCGACGGAAGCATCGCTTATCAAACCGTACAGTCGCCCGAAAGCGATCCGCTCGGCCTCGTCGGGCATTTGCACCCCAGACTGTTGACCTACTGGCATGACGAGACCGAATGGCTGCGGCTTACGGCGCTCACAAAATATCCCGACAGCGTCGTCGCCATCACTCGGCACATGCTGTGGCAGGAAAACCTGGCCGAGCAGGAACTCGAGCACGCTCCCGATCTGGTCGTCACGGCCCGGCCGGGTTGGTATTTCGGGATCAACGCCGCGCTCGGCACGACGCACGGATATCCGCTCGCTGATTCGATGCGGCCGTCGTTCTTCATCTCAGGTCCGAATGTGCGAAAGAGTGCGCGGGTCGAAGAGCCCTGCCGGCTGGCCGACCTGACGCCGACAATCCTCGACATGCTCGGCTACCGAGTCGAAACGGGAGACTTTGACGGGCATGCGTTGCGGAACATTTATCAAACCGCGGCGGCAGAACCTCCCACAACGCAGCGCGTCGTCCACACCGACAACGACCCCCCGGAAACGCGCCCCCTCTATTGGGATGACGTGGATCTCAAGGCCTGGAAAAAACTCGATCCGGCACTACGGGCCGAATACGACGGTCGGCCGCTGACTGTTCACCATCCTTATTCGCCGTACGATGTCCACAACATGGCCTACAACCTGCTCTCGATTTCGGATTTCAACGTGCTGCGTTTCTTCGATGACGCCCTCTCTCCGTTCGACAACGGTCGCCCGGTTGTGACGCAAGCATTCGGCTGGGTGGGCGACAAGTTCCGCCACTCAAGCCTCACGCCCGTAGCAGACGCGGCCGACGCACTCGACGTGACGACGACGACGATCGGCGATTACAGCTTCACTTCGGCCGGAAATATGAAGCGGATTGACGGGACGATCGACTGGCTGCAGCACCGTCTCACCGCAGTCGATGGCGTGGTCGCCCGGCAGTTCGGCGTCGAGCAATCTCCGGGTGTCACGGCTGCCAACAAAGTCGTCGACGGCGTCCAATTCTGGTTCTGGGATACCTACCGGTTTAGCCAGCGCGTGGTAGGCGAATGGCTCGATGAAGGTGTCCTCAATAGCGTCGAGAGCGCGGCCGACCGCGGCCTCAACCAGTCGCGGCTACAACCGGCCGAGATGATTATCGATCCCTCGCAGCTTCCGCCGAGTCCCGCGCCGCCGACAACTCCGCCGAAGCAGTGAGCTGGTCGGCAAATTTTCGGGCCGGCATGGAAAGTGCCAATTTGCCGAACTGCTTCAGCGTCACCCAACGAAAATTGTCCTGTGGTTTCACGGCTCCGCTTTGGTACTCGGCAATCACGCAGAGCAGCCGAATGCGAAACCGCGTCACCGTGTGATGGAATTCAAACGCGTGAGGTTGGGCGTCGGCCATCAAACCGGACCGCTCGGCGACGGCTTGCTCTATTTGCCGCACGGTAGACGCGGAAAGAGCGTGGAGTTGCGAACTCGACTTCGCGCGGCGGTCGTCGCCGTTTTTTTGCAGTTTGCCCTCACCGAGACTGATTCGTAGGAATTCCCACAGGCCGGCCCACCGTTCGCCGGGAGGGCTTCTCCGCAGGAGATAGCGTCCGTCTTTGCGGACAGCAATCATGGCGTCATTGACGAATGTCGGCTGCGGTCGGGTGCGGGGACGCGGGATGTCAAGTTCGACTCCGTCGCGAAAGGCCCGACAGCAGCTCCGCACGGGACACTCCGGACAGCGAGGCTCGACAGGCGTGCAGATCATCGCGCCGAGATCCATGAGCGCCTGATTAAAGACTCCCGCGGATCGCCGCGGCACGGCCCGCTCGGCGAAATTCCAAATCACGTTTCGACCGGCAGTCGAGTGGACATCGCCATCGAAGGCCAGGAGGCGCGCGTAGACGCGCAGCGTGTTCGCTTCGACGATCGGTGCCGGCCGGTCGTAGGCCAGCGACGCGATTGCCCCGGCTGTGTAGCGACCGATTCCTGGGAGGCGAATCAATTCCGAAAGTTCATGCGGGAGCGTGCCAGACGATTCAGCGACGACTTGTTTGGCCGCCAACCGGAGATTGCGAGCCCGACTGTAGTAGCCCAAACCCTCCCACAACCGCAGCACGTCGTGCTCGCGGGCGTGCGCAAGAGAATGGATCGTGGGAAAGCGAGCGAG
Source organism: uncultured Planctomycetaceae bacterium (assembly GCA_964459965.1). GTDB lineage: Bacteria > Planctomycetota > Planctomycetia > Planctomycetales > Planctomycetaceae > DASPSM01. The sequence goes on from CAYWOV010000176.1 coordinate 5,150, forward strand.
AAAACGTTCAAAGTAGGGCACGACCGCTACGACGGTCGTCTGCTGCAGCATGATCTCACTGACCCAAATCCGGTACGCGTCGCGCGAGCGCCGCCATGGCAGATCGCGTCCGTGTTTGTGAAACCAGCGGACCAGGTTGCGTCGTAGCCGCGCGAGGACTTGTTCATCGAAGAAAGTGCCGGCCTCGGCATCTCTGCCTTTACCGGATTCCCGGTTGCTCCGTCGGGCCACCGACGCTCCTTTCATCCGGCCAAAAACAGCGGCATCAGTTCGTGTCCCGAGATTGCCACTTTCGACCGCTTGGCGGTGAATTCGTCGTAGGTCGTGGCCGCGTCGGCAACAATTCCCGTCCCACAGATGGTGAAGGGAACATAGCCGTGACTGTGGGTCCTCGTCCGGAGAAATGTCGGATGATCGGGCGAGACCAGAATGCGGTAGTCGCCCTGGCTCTTGAGGAACCGGTGCAGTGGACCAACGATGTCCGCGTCAATCCGCTCGAGGACCTCGACCTTCTTAGCCGCATCTCCTTCGTGCGACGCTTCATCGCTGGCTTCCACATGCACGACCACGAGATCGACGGTTTTCAGTGCGTCGATCGCATAGCGGCCTTTGGCGGAGTAATCGGTGTCGACATAACCGGTCGCACCAGGGACGTCGATTACTTGCCAACCCAAGAGTCTTGCCAGGCCGCGCAAAAGATCGACTGCCGTGATGACCGCCGCCGTCTTGCCAAATCTCTGTCGAAACGGCTCCAGCGCCGGCGTCTTGCCGAGACCCCAAAGCCAGGTCTGCGTCGCAGGTAACTCGCCATGGCGACCTCGCTCCTGGTTTAGGGCCGACGCGGCAAAGATTGGCCGACTACGGTCCATCAAGCCGCGTAGCTCAGTCGAGCCGGGTCCTTGCGGCAAATGAGATTCGATCGGCTGATCAGGGATATCGTGCGGCGGAACGGTTTTCGTTTCCGGGCCGAACGGAGCCGACTCGCCTCGCGAACGATAGATGAGCAAGTTGCGATAGCTCACCCCCGCATGGTACTTCCAGGTGGCGCTGCCGCACTGGTCTTTTTGCAAAAGCTGAATGAGTTCGCGGGCCAGATCGCTCGGAATTTGTCCGGCCGTGAAGCTTCGCATGCGGCCATCGGCCACATGAACGAGATTGCAACGAATGGCCCAATCGAGAGGACCCAGTTCGATACCCTGAGCCG
>CAYWOV010000177.1:0-6350 GCA_964459965.1 uncultured Planctomycetaceae bacterium
CGAAGATCGCCGGGTCCCCGTTGCCGGCAACTCCGAAGCTTCCCACGCCGGCCGCATTCACCGTCATCGAACCGCTGAAACCGAGTCCGTGCGCGAGTTGATTGAGCACGACCGACATGAAATCGAATTGGCCGAGCGGGGTGAGTCCATCGGTGCCAAAGTACCAGTTCTTCACGTCGCTGTTTAAGTCCACGTGCATATCCGGGCTGGTGCCGTCGACGTCATTGCCGACGTACTTATTCGCAAGTGCGGTCGGATACCAGGTGTTGCTCCGCAAGGGGGTTGGTGCACGGTCCGAATTCCACAGCCAGACATGCGTCGAGCCGAGTACGATACCCGAAGGGCCAAACTGTCCCAATGAGGTCCAGTTGGCCTCGATCTCGATGGGCACGCGTGAGGTCAGGAGAGCCGACCAGATCGCCGCGGCCGCGCGGAAGGGTGCTTTGGCATCCTCGGGAAAGTCACCCGTGAATTTGATATTGAATTTTACGCTCTGAGGAACTTCGCCCGCGCGTCGCAAAGCAACTGGAGGGCGTGGGACCGAGGTTCCGGCGTTGAATTTTACTCCGTAGAGAATGGCGGGGTGCTTTGATCGGCTGATTCCCTTGGGTGGATTCGCCAAAGCCAAATCGATGGAGACTGACCACGCCGCAAGAAAGACCGCCCAACTCGACAGCCTGACCGCGAAAAACTGTCCATTGGACGCACGGACGAGCGCTTGCAGACCCATGGAGATGTTCCTTGTGTACGGATACGGGATCGGATTGTCATTCCAACCAATCCTTGACGATGTTGAGCGGATTTCCCGAGATCTTCGGATTGTCCGAGTCTGCGACAAGCTTGTCCCACGCGCCCTTGATCGCCGCCATCTCCGTTTGCGAGAGTTTCCATGACAACGGGGGATCCTTCAGGCCGCTCAATTGGAATTCCGCCGTCTCGAAGGGGATCTTGATGCCCTCGGACACTTTCCTGAATAATTGCAAAGCGAGTTCGTTTCTTTCATGTTGGGATGTCGAGCGCACGTTCATCATCGCTGTCAGTGGGCCAAACATGGCGTAGAACCAGCCAAGATGGCTGTGAAATTCTGGTTTCGAATCGTCGGCAAACGGAACGATGCGGATGACCAGGATGCGGTCGAACGGTGGTGAATCCGCGTGCCGGTTGCGAATGGCAAGGAAATGGTCCAGCCAGTCGAGCGCGGTTGCCACGCCTTCGTTGTCCACATAGCCGCCATCGGCAATGTGGTAGGGCTCCGCCACATCGCCCAGCGGTCGACAAATGGGACTGACATAGGGAAACGTCGCCGAGAGCCTGGCGGCCGTCGCCACCGAGAGATTCATTGATTCGTAAAGTTTCGCGTATTCGATCGCCCGGCTCTCATCGGCGGCTCGTTTCAGGAAGCCGCGGCCGCCCGGAAGCAGACAATTCGAGATCATAAAGCGTTCGCCGTTCTCGACCGCCGTCGCATTGAAGACCACGATGGGAAAGCGATTCGACTGGGCCTGCCTGGCCCAGTCCGCCAGGGTTGCGGCCTTGCGTTTCAACTCGCCTCTCCAACGCTGTTCGATCTTGAAGCCTCGATCCCGCGCCTTGACCACCGGGATAAACGCCTTGACGGTGTCCCAGCCTGCCATGCCTTCGGCCGTCGCCTCGAGCGACGATTGCATCGCGTTCTCGCGAATCGAGTTCAAAACGTCAGGTGCCTTCTCCAAGCCTCTTTGCGTATCCGACCAACGGTCTAAAAAGAAAAGGGCACCGACGCTTCCTCCCGAGACCGCGCTCACGAGACCGATCGATCCTGTGAATTTGTCGCCGAAGATCTCGTGCAATCCGGTCAGCACCTGCGCGGTCCATCCGGCTGCCAGAATTCCTCCGCCGGCAGCAGTCACGACGACCAAGGTTCGCTTGCCGTTCACGGGCTCGATCGAAACCGGAAGCGGCAGGCTCTCGTCTTGTCGGGGGGGCGGTTGTGCAAGAGCGCCCTGTGGGGGACCCATCGAGTAGTAGCTGTCGGTCGAAGAAACAGTCCACATCAGCATGCCGTAGACCATGAGCGACAGCAGCAGGGGCAAGCGGAAATAATCAAGGAAAAAAGCGATTCCCGTCGTTAAGACGGTCACGATGAGCAACATCGTCAACAGGCCAAACAAGGCGGAAAAGATCGGCCCCTGCTCTGGCAGTCCTTTGTAGAGCATCAACCCGTATAGGATCGACAGCACGAATGCAAAGAAGGCGAGCTGCGCGTGCCCCGGTTGGAGCCGCCAGTTGCCGGACCCGTCTTCCACGGCATAACCGGGACCGAGGCGGGCGACTCGCCGAGCGAGGACCCTCAGGAGCCAATCGAACCATCTCAGTCGCAAGCCCTGGGGAATAAGCTGCCAGCGATCGAACGGAAAGAGGCCCTTGTCAGCGACCGTCGCCTGGAGAAACATCTGCTGGAAAATCGTCGCGGCGGCAACGAGCAGGGCCCAACCTGCGACCCCCGCAACGAGGCCGCCGATCAGGCTCCCAAGAACGGCTGGCGTGTTCCGATTGACCTGCGCGAAATCGTTATACGTGTACCAGGCGGCGGCAATCACCAGGGGCAACGCGACCGCGATCAGGTAGAGCCAGCGTCTGTGCCAGTAGTCGGGCTCCTCCGGTCCGCTAAGCAGCGTGTGATACAAACGGCGTTTCCAGCCCAATTGCGTCTTCGCGCCGGCGACGTCGTCATGAAGCGCGACGTCATAATCGCGGAAGCGATAGACCGCGCTCAGCCTGGTGGTCCGAAACGTGACAAGCGCCGCCGTTGCAAGCACAAGCGACATGCACGTAATCGCCCCGATTTGGAGCGGATCGCTGAGCACAAAGAGATTCTTAAAGAGCGACGGTCCAACGAGCGGGAAGCCAAACAGCGCGATGAGACCGATTGCGAATTGGAGAACCATCATCGCCCACGAGTAGCGAGTCAAAACAAGAATCGTGAGCATCGGGTGAGTTCGTCGCGCCGCAAAGATCGCCGTGATAATCACAAGCAGCAGAAGGTAGACTCTCCACGGTTCGAGCAGGCGATCAATTGGTGGCATCGTCAAGTCCATTTCTGGATGCGTGCTGTGATCACGGATCGCAGCGCGATGGAAAGATCGCGTCGTTGCGCCGCGTCGTGCGTCTGTCATCGCGCGTTCGCTGAAACGACATAATAAAAAGCCGAGCGCACAACGTCACCAACGTCACCGTAATTCCGCTCGTGAAACGCATCCAAGCCGTTTCGAAACGACTCGTCCGAATTGCATGCGAGATCCGCGTCAGTGCTTGTTGCGATTGTCGTCCAAGTTCTTTTCGGTTCAGGTGCGACAGGATGATCCGCGCAATCCATTTCATTGGCACATCCCCATCCCGGCCTTCGGCCATGCTGCGATTTCGCGGATGCAACCGGCTCGCAGGCATGGCGTAGACTTAATGCTGCGAGCACTCAGGGGATCGCGACAACTGGATGTCTGGCGTTCTTGCGAGCGGCCAATGGGAACGTTCTTTCGCGCCGGCTGTCACTTGGACCATTCATTCCCACGAGGATCGTGCGCTTGATCGATGTCAAAGACTTCCACAAGGCTTTCGCCGGCCGCGTTGCCGTCCAAGGCATTACCTTTCGCGTCGAGCCGGGCGAGCTGCTGGCCATCATCGGGCCCAATGGAGCGGGTAAGACGACCACGATGCGGGCGATCGCGGGGATCATTTCGGCCAGCGGCGGGCGGTTGTCGGTCGCCGGGTTTGATGTTGAGACCGACGGAATCGCCGCCAAATCCCGACTCGCATTCGTGGCCGACGACGCGCCCGTGTTTCACGATTTGACCGTGGAAGAGCACCTGTCGTTCTATGCCAGCATCTACCGGGTGAGTGATGCTCGCGCCAAGGCCCTTCGGTTGCTCGATGAGTTCGAGTTGACGTCGAAGCTCCGCACGCCCGCCAGCGATCTCTCGCGCGGCATGCGGCAAAAGCTCGCCATCTGCTGTGCCTACCTGCACGATCCCCAAGCCATGCTTTTCGACGAACCGCTCACGGGTCTCGACCCGCAGGGGATCCGCGTCTTCAAACGGTCGTTGCAAGAGCGGGCCGCCCAAGGCGCCGCGGTGCTGATTAGCTCACACATGTTGGCGATGGTCGAGGACTTGTGCACGCACGTCTTGATTCTGGCCGATGGCGTGCAGCGGTTCTTCGGGCCGGTTGACGAGCTAAGGACGAGCTACGAGCACGTCGACGCAGCAGCGAGCCTCGAGGACATCTTTTTCGCCGCAACATCATGATGATGACCACCGTGTTCCATCCGGCGATTGTTCAACTCTTGCGGCTCCAGAGCCGGGGTCGCCGCCGTCGCATGTGGGACAGGTTCTGCCAGCCACGGCGGCTGGTCCTCTCGGCGATTGCCTGCGTTCTGGCCGTCGTCTGGCTGGGCAACGCGGCGATGACCGTCTGGCTCCGCGAAACAGCGTCCCCGCCGACGCTCCGTGCGCTCTTGTCGCTGGGATTGGTGCTTTACGCCGGCTGGCATTTCGCGAAGGCCGCCTTTTTCCGGCCCGAAAGCCCGTTTGACTGGACGCCGGCCGAGCACGAAATCCTGGTGGCGATGCCGCTGCGTCCGCGAGACCTGGTGGGGTATCAGGTCGCTTCGGTGACAGCGACGACGATTCTCAAGGCCGGGCTGTTCACACTCCTGCTGTTGCCCGATTTGCGCTGCGTGCCGCTGGGCGTAGTCGGCGTATTGCTGGCCATGATGACGTTGGAAATGCTGCGGATGGCGATCGACATCGCCACGTGGGGTATGGCGAGATCGGCCTTTCTGGCATACCGTGTCGCGGTCGTGGCGGGGCTGGTGGCCGGAGGATGCGCGATCGGCGCGGTGATCGTGCGTGAAGACGCATTCGGCGGTCGGCTAAACGTCGGTGAGGGGCTGCTCCGACGGTTCTTGAACATCCTTGTCCAATTGAACGAGTCTGCTGTCGGCTATGCGGCGCTGCCGTTTCGGCCGTTCGTCGACTTGATCCTGGCGGACAACCTGACGGCTGCCAATGTGGGGCTGGCCGCCGCGACGTTGGCAACCGTGACGGGGCTGGCCGCCGCTGTCATCGGTTTATACGCCACAACCTCCCGGCGCGTGGCCGTACGAGAAAGACGCAACTACCGTACGAACGGCACGGCTCGCGAGGTGTTCGCAGGCTCGACGCACGACGAAGTTGCGCAGCGAAAGGCCGAGCTCCGTTTGCGGCGGATCCCGCGCTGGGGCGGAACCGGCGCGCTGGTCTGGCGGCAACTGGTCGGCGCCCGCCGTCACTGGGGCAGCCTGTTAACGGCGATGATCGCCCCCTCGGTCATCGCCTGCGCCCCGTGCTTCGTCATCGCGGACCGCGAGGTCGCGTTCCTTGCAACCACCGGGACGCTGGCGTTTTACACGTTTCTGCTCTTGCCGACGGCGATCCGCTTCGACTTCCGCCGTGATCTCGATCGGCTGGCGACACTCAAAGGCCTGCCTATTACGCCTGCGGCAGCCGCTATCGGCCAAACGCTGGCACCCGTGCTGATTGCGACCGTGTTTCAATGCGGCGTGTTGGCATTTGCGGTCGTCGCGCGGTCGCTGCCGCCACAGCAATTATTCACGGCGATGCTTGTGATGATTCCGCTGAATGTGCTGGTGTTCGGCCTCGACAATCTCATCTTCCTGCTCTACCCGTACCGCATGCAGCAAGAGGGACTGGAGATCTTTCTGCGGACGATTCTCACGTTCACGGGCAAGGGCCTGCTGTTTACCGTCGGATTGGCGATCCTGTCCGCTTGGGGCCTGGCCACGGGATCAGTGACGCGCGGAATGACCCATTGGACAGGAAGCACCATCGACGGGCCCGCCGTGTTCGCCGGAGGCATTATCGCCGGTGCGTCATTATCTGCGGCGCTCGTGCTCTGCGCCTTGAGCCGGACCTATCGCAACATGAACCCGGTTGAAGACGTTCCACGCTGAGCGCAGGCCACACCGCCGGACGTTGGCGCCGCGGGTGGTTGTGATGTTGCCATAGTGGGACATGCCGCTCCCTTTGGAACATTTCGCACTGGTTGCACGAGTTTGTGCAGCCGTCTTCGATTCGCTTGCTTTCCGCCGAATTTCGTAGAAAAAACTAGAATTCGGCCCGCCGGTCGTGAATACTGGACATTTCGTTCACTAACCAGGGCGTGTCGACTGGATGTGAAAGGGTTCGATGTCGCGACGAATTTCCTGTCCGGGATGTGATGCGACTCTCACGGTTCCGGATGAGAGCGCCGGCCGCAGCCTGGTTTGTCCCAAGTGCCGCGTTAAGTTCCGCTTGCCGGATACGGACGGCGACGCT